>JANWKP010000059.1 GCA_025451315.1 Nitrososphaerales archaeon
AATTTGGGAAGAATTTTGGATTCTCCTCCCAAAAAAGTTTGCAAAATTTTGAAAAACTTGCGACGATATGAAAAAACATTAATTTTTCCCCTTTAACTAAATTCGATTTCTTTTCGTGGGCCGTTAGTTCAAGGACTATCCTCGCATACACGACTTGCCACTTTTCTTCAACCTTGAAAAGGACACCCATGGCACTAAGAAAATTCCAGGAATTAGCAGCAATGTATGACTGAAACTCTTGAATGTCTTCCAATTTGCTGTTTGCACTATAATTACTACAGGTATTTGAGCATTATCCAATCATCATATTTCGAGCCCCACGTCAACAAAAAGTCTTTGGTGTCCCCCTTCAATCTGACGTTAGCAATGATATAGAGAATTGAACCTAGTTAATGCAGAGTTGATGGTGTATAGTTTCATTTGTTATTTATCTCAGTACCACAGAACGGACAGTATTTAACCACATCATAGTTACGAATTTCAGGACAATTATCCAAATCAAGCGTTGCATCGTGTCGAGCTATTTTTAACCAGTCTTTCTTACTCTGGCTTGATATTAAAAATGGCTTTGAATAATCTGGAACCTATTAATGAGACTCAAGAACGAAAAGCCCATGAACCAACTGCGAGAATAGATATCTAGGTAACCATCTTTGTTCTACAAGTTCTAAATTAACAAAACCTCTACTAAGAGGACTAATAATACCTATTCCTATACAATAAACAATAATTTATTAGATACTATCATTGGACTGAAATTTTTTTCTATTAGGTGCCTGAGGTTGTTTAATTGCTTGACTTAGTAACGATATACTAATAATTCTTATACTATGGATAATACTTTCGCTTACCGGTGCCAGTATTTTAGTCAGAGATTTTCTATTTGGTCCAAATTTGAACTCATTATGTTTTTATTAGTCAAGATTTATTTTACTGCAGTTAATTACATTAAGAAATGAAAATAAAATAATGGATTCGATTTAAGGATGATATACTAATCAACTTATTTAGGATTCATCAAATTCTCTCTATTTTATGTTATACACACTATTTGTGTATTTTAGGTGCGGTGCGGAAAGCGAAAAAAGACAGATAAAATAGATAAAAAAATTCTATTGAACTACTAAAAATAACTTGAGATAGTTTTATACTCAAAGACCTAAAATCACATTGAACCTTCAAGATGCATTATTATTTCTTCAATTTTAGATTGTCTAGTTGCCTTAGATTGTACCTGATACTGTTCTTTCCATTTCAACACTTACTTCTTCCTCTTTTGAGATCTTTATCGTATCTGTTATCCATTTTCAGTGAATCATTATGACAATTGTATCAACAATGAATTGTTGTGGGTGCGGAAAAGATTTGGTATACAGTAGTGGCACCTTTCAAAGTGGCCTCTGGACCATCAGTCTGATTTCCCTTACAAATAAGAATTCACTTATGTCGAATGATTCTCAGACATGCTATATTACTATCACCTTATAGCAAGGTAACAATAAAGCCATTGCTATTAGAAAATATATATTATCAATCTCTTACCAAAATACCAGGGATAATGAATTTCTTTTCCAAAATTAGGCAAGACTAAAATGAATAGAAAGTTTAACAATGATAATTATTTTCTTGGTACGGTAGCAACAATAGGTTTCCTACTACTTTTTTCAACAATAACAAATCCACTATTTGGATATAACTTGGACGATGTTAAATCATCAATATCGTATGAAGAGGCGATAGATGAATATGATCTGCCAACAAACACCAAAAACTTTAGTATGGAACTAGACAACGGATTAATTGCAAATTATTACCTTGCACCCAATCAAACCTATGTCTTTGATGGTGTGTCGGGTGCGATTACAGAACAAAATGATAGTGATGATAACGGCGATGACGGAGATGGTAAAAAGAAGATCAAATATTATGTAGATGTTACAGTCACAACAACTTATTCATATCCGCAAGGACAAGATAAATCTCAAGACCCACGAAATGATCCCAAGTATGACTCAATTGACTGGCAGGATGATGACCCAAGTAAGAATTTGTCGGTTCAGGAGATGGACAAGATACTAGAAGAAAAGGAACAAAATAATAACGACAATGATGAAACCGATTCAGGCCAAGACAATAGTAATAACGAGAATGGTAATGACGGAGATGACCGTGGCGGAGATGACCGTGGCGGAGATGACCGTGGCGGAGATAGTAGTGACAAATAGATAAGTTTTTCAAATTATTTTTAACGGCACTTAACAATTTTTCAATGTGATTTGGTTTCGCTAATCTTATAATCTACAATCTCAGGGCACGAAAAGAAGTTCTAAAATGTGATTTGAACTAAAAATAATACAGTAAATAAAGATTATAAACAGACAGAAAGTACAACTAACGATGCTAATGCTAGTACTGGTCCATCTTCATCACCTACATCTGAGCAGCAGAATGACAGTAGACTAAATGTAGCAAATTTTTCAGAATTGTCAAATACTTTACTCAAAGAAAGAAATTTGGGAATTGCTGAAGAGGTTGTAAACATTGCTCAGGAGATTAAGCGTACACCTTTCCAAGTTGCGCTGAATTGGATAAGACAATCGAAAATGAATTTTCAAAACAAGATAATGCCAATAATAGGAGCAAAAAACCTTGTACAGATAAATGATAACTTGTCATGTATGGAATTTGTATTACCTGATGACCATATACTAAGACTAAATGAAATAAGTAAGATTGAACTAGGCTTTCCGTATGATTTCTTTTCTTCTGATATAATCAAGAATATAATTTATGGAGGAACCTTTTCATCAATATACAATTCTGATTTAATAATCCAGTCTGTACTGACGGAATCCTCTGCGACAGCCTCCTCTATGAATGACTTGATGGGATTAGTGGCAACTTGTTTTGATTTTGTCCTTCTCTCTTCTATCGTTTTTTCATTCATAAATATGCCACTATTTTTTAGAAGACGTCTTAAAGTAATCATCAAAATATTAAATATTCCGGATATTTCTCCTTGTTTCTTTAATTTTTGAAGCAACTTTGTATCAGGAGTTTGAGATTGTTATTTAAATGCATTTATTTACAATCTTGTGATAATTTGGTATAGATATGCAATAATAAGCATAATATAGCAAAATCTTATATATCAGGCCATATATATTAATAATTATGACTATAGTAGATACGATATATGCAACAATCTGGACGAAGGATATAGAAGACGCAGGATATAGAAGACGCAGGAACGGATGGGGACGTATATCTTGGAATAGGTGGTAGAGAATTTTATATTGATACTGCAGATGGAGACGACGACCCAGACCCGGACTATAACGATTTTGAAAAAGGAGATCAACGTACGTATATACTAGGTGTAATACCTCCCTCGATACCACAAAACTCTTCAAAGAATATCAATCCGGATTACTGCAACCCTAGAGATCCATATATATTAAGGACCGAGAATTTGAATAATTTTCCAGTATATATTCGCTATGTAGATTCTTTTGATGCGCCAACGAAAGAAGAATGGTGGGCATTAGACTGGGTAGAGATAAGAGTTAATCCGCTAGCTGAGAATATTACATACTCTGCTCTTGCTGGGAACGACTATTTGTGGTTATCACGAAAGTGGGGGAATATTTTATACCTTACCTTGTCACGTGAAAGCGCCAGAAAGTAAACCTACACTTTTTTTTGAAAAATATTATCAAACAAATGAAATAACCAGGATACTCTTGACACCCCTAACGTTTTCCTATCAACTAAAGTCCAATTCCGTCTGTTTTTGACTCAATGTGTATTGTGGGCCTCAGTCTTATCCCCACCCCTATATTTTTTCTTTGTTTATAGGTCATGTATTTAACATTTTTCAACAGGAAGTGTTTCTTTCTTAAATTCTTTTAAATACTCAGGATATTCCGTGAGAGTCAAGAATTTGATATTGTGTGACAAAAGGCTCACTGCAGCAAATACAAAATCCCCGTAGATAATCGAAGCTACATAATAGTTTTGATGTCTCAGGTTGTTTTATCACATTTTAATAATGTAATATGTTCATATTTATTTCAGATTATTCTAAAATTGCTGTCATTGTAATATATTGTCATTAAAAATCTCCATAGAGCAATATCCTTATTAAGGTTATGAAAAGGATCAAAATGGTATTAGAGATTGTAAGGTCACACCCACAAATTATTCCTGTAGTAGTTGGTATTGGAATCGTCACAATGTTTGTTGGCATATCGATAATAGGGGTATAAAGAACATCAGAAGCATGGAGACCCCTCCTAGCCAAAAAACATATCCACTAGTTAGACTAATCTATGTTGACAACCCGGATCATGCCACCAATAGTAACAGGCATCGAATAAAAAGGAATTAGGATTGATATTTCTAGATCGATAACCAACAATGAGAGAGAAAATATAAAAACTGATGGGGAAGGGAATTAAAGAAAAGGACTCAAAACCAAATACATTGATGCTAAAACTGTCAGAACAGTAAGCCGTAGCGGAATGAAATAGATTTATGAGAACGAGACCAATTAAAGTATTTAAAAGCCTAAATAATATTATGAAAGACTTTCAAATGAACTACCAAAATTATAGATCGTAATATTTGATTCCTTCAAAACGAAACTTATGGTGTCTATTGCATGAAATACTGGGCAGTTGTTATGACAATTGTGAGTATCATCAAATCTATCTTGCACTGACATTCCTTCATAAAAGGAAGGTTACCAATTAAAAAACATGTCTCATATTCTAAAATTTCTTAACAGTCTATGTATATATTAAAGTAGGAGTGTAAAGGTCCAATATGTCAAATCATACACTACAAATTAACAATAACCAGAAAAAGTTACTGTACCATAATTTGAATTAGTGAACCCAGAACCTAGTAATTTCCCATCTTTTGCAACAGCAACTGTCAAATCTCCGTAATCTGACCGTTTCTGAATTGCTACTGAATACATTGAATCGTATCCGTTACATTCAAAAGGAATTGAATGGTCTCCGTATCCCTGTTTAGTAGTAGTATCAAAACTCGGATCTAAAATAGTTCCTGACCAACTACTATCAGAAATGATTATTGCTATTGCTTGGTCCATACCAATTGATCTTTGCACTTCAGCGTCTATTTTGGGCTGGACTGAGACCTGTTTTGTCTTAACCTCATCCATTATTTCTGCAGTCATATCATTAAATACTTGACCTATTTTATCGGCCGTACTCAATCCATTTGCGACCTGAGATATTGGGAAAAAAACTACAGAAAATAACAATAAATATAGATATTTCATAAAATTGACTTCTACGTTCTCATTTAAATAGTTGCTTAGTTCCTTATTTCCTAGTCACTTAATTAATTCAAATATATTTGGAACTTCTGTAATTAATCCATAATCAAGAACGTATTTTCTTCAATATCTCAAGTTATATACATGCTAATCCTGGATTCTCTTGCAGCTTTTCAAAAATCATTGAAAATTGTTGGGTAACTTCATCCTAAAGATTTTTTAAATCCATCTCATGTTTTTTCTCAAGATTATTTATTCTTAATATTTTTTTCGTCTTGATTTCATCGTATGTTGAGGGCACTAGCGGATAGGAGGACTGTGAGCAATAATGGTTTTCGGTAACGTTTGATAAATCACATCTCGGACAATTAATAACCGAAGATTTCAGTAGGCATATTTACCGACATCTCATCAGTAAATTGGTTCTCGTTTAGAAATTTATTAAAAAATACTACGGTTTTGTATATTCTTAAAATGACTCTACACAAAAATAGATCATGAATTAGATTTACACCAAAAAAATACGGTCATGCTGGTCCGATTTATCATATTGACTGTTTCAAAATCCCAACTAATAAGACCTACTTCTAGTTGAGATTTCCATATTGTGTCCAATTCATATCCCAGAGCAACTATTTAGGTTAGATCCAAGGGGGGTGTGAGTTAGGTAGGTAAGAGGGGTTCAATGGATATCACAAATAGAGTTAGATATTTTAATTCGGTGTTGTTACCAGGTAAAGCACTTATGGTAGTCCATTATCTTGTAAGCCAGACTTTTTAAATCAATACATCATCGGACTAGCTTATTTCCCTTTTTCGTGCTTACGACCCCTTCTGTCCTGTCTCTATTAATATCGATGTTTAGCTTGTTTATTCTTTTACAGATATGACCATAGCTAGGTGGATTGCCTGGTAGACTTTTCCCCGTGGCTTTGATAATACCTTCGGTTTGTCTGTATGGTAGATGAAACGAGTAACGTATGTAACCGATAACAAGAATAAATGAATCTGCAAATGTAAATGGTTTACCCTTTTTGTTTTTATTCATCCTTTCCAGCTCATAACTCCAGGTATCAAGAATATCAAATGAAAAAAGATCCCACCGCGTCTATATGATGAGCGGTTATAAGAAGGCCAGTCAACCATATTGAGAATGTAGACCTCGATATAAGATAAATATATTGAGTAAGGCGACAAAGGAGGAATTAATGCTCTTTTCCCTACTACATTCAAACCCTTTTAGGGAACGCAATCTAAATTTGTGTAAGTACATAACCTTCATCTATTTTTTATTTCGCTTATTGAGATATCTTCCAACAAACCATGTGACTGCAGCACCGCCTGCTAAGTATAAAAAATTTATAACTCCACCTAATTTATCCCAAAATTCATTTACTATATCAACAGCGTTTTTTGGGTCTTGAATTATTAACGTTATGGTTGACCGCGTAGTTACATTTTCTGTAGGTATTGTTAGTTTTCTATCGGTAGTTATTGGTTGCGCATAAAACTCTTGAGCGGGAAAACTAAAGTCTGCAGAAATAATTGCAGAATATGGATATCTTATAGCTTCTTGTGATATGGATGTTGTTAAAGGTGTAGCAGCCTCGCCAATCGTAGGTATCTGTAATTTATCATACAAAAAGTCAAATTTGATGAAATCAGGAATTTTAGATTTGTCTACATAAAAGTGAACCAAAGGTTGAAAACCCTGAGGTGACTTTACCTTTACTTCAATACCTTTTTGTTCTTTTCATTTTGATATTTATAAACGAAGGTGAGCTCCAATTATCGTTAGATAGAGTATCTGTTTCTTTGGATTTGGTGTTAATGAGCCATCTGTAAAAATATTTTATTCTCCATAGATAATCATTCCATGTGGTTATCCACTTTTTGTCTGGATCTTCGATTTCGTTCTTTCTTTTTAAATCTAAGAATCGTAATATTTTTTCTTTTTCCTGTACTTCATAAAATGTTGTATTTTCCCCTAAGTATTCTGCAAATCTTATGAGGACTTTGATCAAACCATTTTGATAATTTTCAGAGGTATCATTATCCGTTAAATATTCATGAAATCCGTTTATTAACTGTCTATTCGTTTCATTCTCTACTTTAATTTCTATATTTCTTATCGTTGTAATTAATTTAGCAGGCAATGATATCTCCTAATTGTATTATACTCGATGAATTATTTGAACCCATGTGATTAACGGGCCCGAAGGGCTTCAGGACGATATCAGTCCTTTCTAATGGGTTCTACTATTGATACTGAAATTGATATTAAATTAATTAGATATTTGCTCAGTCTAAATAAGAAATTTGATGCATCCTCATATAAGTTCTGTAAATGTACATTACGACTAAACCACAAAATAGACAAACAAAAACTTTGTTCAGGTTATTTCTGGGCGATTTTCCAAATGCTGTCAAAGGTCAACATCTTAATTGTTATCCAAGCAATTCTAAAAAATTAAAATAGTTTTATATATTATTCTAATTTTTCCATTAATTCATTTATAGAGATTGGAGGTAGTATTCCAAAACTGTTAGCGACATGACGTATGCTAATTGGATATGAAAACCCTCTTGCCTCCAACCTTTTATTTATAGTACTAGTTAGTAATTGATCCACAGCATCCATGCGGGCATCGATACCACAATCTCCATATGCAATCCGGAAGTACCCTCCATCTCCGAAACCTGTGCCCCAACTGTTTTTACATATCCAGTATTTTTGCACATCATCATATCCTACACAACATACACAATGTCCACCTTCAAACTTCCCACTAACATGTTTGTAAATGCCTCTCCCATAGGAATAAAAATCCTCGTAGACACTGAAACAGGCTATTAATGGCCCTTTAGTAGAAATCCATTCTTTCATTTTCGCTGGGGAGGTAATCTGGTGCCAACCGGTAATTTTTGTTACTCTACTTTCCCAATTAGAACACAGATTAGTGCAGTTTTGATCTCTTGCCACATAAGGGTAGCACAATTCATCGGCAACACCGTCATCTCTAAAGAAATCAAGGGCCTTCTCGGGCCACCATCCACCAAAATCTCCAAAACAGGTTCTACCCTGACTACGCGCATAACAGTAAAAAAGCCGAGCTTCGGAATAGTCAACTGGAAGATTAGGTTTATTACGCTGTCTTCTCAATGTTCCTTCTGTAGTAGCGGCTACACCAAAAGCAACGCAGGAGCCACAGTTACCTTGATTCTTTACGTTGGTGATAAAGTTCTGGCCATCAACATTTGTCAAATCATAAGAAGATGGATACGTTGCTTCTAAAGCATTCAAAGTTAGGAAAGTATCAAAATTTGTTCTAGCAATCAATTCTTGTTCTTCTAGTGATGGGTCTTCGGGTCCTGGTATGTAACCTAACAAATTTTTTTTCACATCTTCAGGCATTCTCATGAACGAAGTTTCATCTGCTTCCCATTTTGCGTCTGATTCTAATATTGCCTTTCTAATTTCTATAATATCTATATTGGTCATATATGTCGTTAGATCCCATTATATAAAACCATGATCTAAAAATACACTTTAATATTACGAATTAAAGAAAATTTTAACATTATGAGGTGCACAGGGTAAAAACTTTCAAGATAATAGATCTCTTGCGTAATTAGAATGAATTAACACCATCAACTAACTTACATTCCTATCCTGTTCTAGATAGGATTGCTTATCCTGTAATTTACCAGTCCCGATACTATATCTGATATCCTATCGTA
>JANWKP010000060.1 GCA_025451315.1 Nitrososphaerales archaeon
AAATGTTTTCTAATTCCATTTGCTACCATAATTGCTTGCTAATATTTAAAGATGACTAAGTTGAACTATCAGTCTTAAAAGCTGTTTAGACATTTCAAAATAAATGCTAGATTTAGGCTAAAATAATAAATTTTTTTCACGATCTAGCATAGAATAAATGAATCAAGTTATTCAAAAATATTCTCTGCAAAATATTCATAAATTGTTGACATATTTATTGCTTAACTAAACGATGTCTGTCCTATCCTTTCTAGTTATATTAATGAATATCTCCTCTAAAGATGATGAAGAGATAGCTATATTTTCGATTTGGATGCCATTTTTGTAAATTGTGTCAATTATCCCATTTAATACATCCTTTGAATCTACAGGATAGATTTTGATAACGTTCGGTTTTGACACTAAAATACGTTGAGAACTGCCAATTTCAAGTTTGAACTGGTCGAGCATGTCTGGTAAAACATCATCCTTAAATGTAACTTCAATGCTTTCAGTTCCACCATATCTGCTTTTTATTTCCGAAACAGTATCAAGAGCAAAAATTGTACCTTTTTTAATAATAGCAATTCTATCACAAAGGTATTCTGCTTCTTCCATTATGTGTGTAGTAAAAAAAACAGTTAGTCCCTCCTTAACCTTTTTCTTGATATAATCCAATAATATTCTCCTAGCGTTTGGATCTAATCCCACAGTGGGTTCATCAAGAAAAAGTAGCTTCTTATTATGAATAAATTCTCTGGCTATCTGTACCCGTCTTCTTTGACCGATTGAGAGCTCTTCGTTTTTTGTATGGCGTATATCCTGAAGATCAAATTGTTTCAAAATTTCGTTAATTCTTTCCCTCCTTGTAGTTTTGTTGACATGGCATAACGCGCCATAGAGATCAAGTGATTTTTCTACTGTTAAATTAGGTTCAAAACTAGGTTTTTGCAGTACTATCCCAATGCGCTTTCTAATATCCTGACGCGATTTAATGATATCCTTCCCGAAAATAGTGACCACGCCGGATGAGGGACGAATCAGAGTTGTCAAGATGTGTATGAGTGTAGTCTTTCCGGCACCATTAGGGCCAATGAAACCAAATATCTCGCCATATCTTACTCTGAAGGTAACACCATTTATTGCATTAGCTTTCCCTCCATAGTTTTTATGAAGATTTTCAACTACTATACAATCTTCCTTATTGTCCAATGACAAACTATTTGTCAGGATTATTTATTATTCTTATTCATTAGATCAAGAGATCATCTACGGTTAATTATTATAATAATCAGAGTAAAGTATGTCAACAAGCACACTCTAATTTTCGAATTATTCATAAACCGACAATCTCTTACTCAGGAGTTTGATCAATCATTCTTATTGCCAAAAAAGTCATAGCAACACCCAATGCAAATATTAAAACTATCTCAAATCCTATGTTATTAGTAGGCAAACCTAATAATCCATTTCTCATTAAATCCACGATATATGATAGTGGATTCAGGGAAGTAATAGCTGCTACTTCCTTCGATGGAGGATATAAAGCAGAAGATGCAAATGCCGAGATTTCAAAAATAAGAGCATTGATTAAGAAAAAAGTTACTTGATTTTTAGCCTTCAAAGATATTATCATCGAAAGAGACCCATAAAACATGACTAGTAAGACCATGGCAAATCCTATTGAAATCAAATTGATTGAAGAAGGATCATATAGAATAAGTTGAGGAAAAGCCACAATTATTACTAACATACTAAGCAGAGCAAAAATAAAGTTGTACAGTAGTCCAGATGCAAGGTAATGAAATTCTGAGAAACCCATAACTCTTAGTTGAGTATACATCCCGTTTCGTCTTTCATCCCATATACCAAAACCCGCCCACTGACAAGTAAAAATGGCATTGAAGACAACCATTCCAGCCGCGAGATACACAGGGTATGCGATTTCATCAACTTCAGTTATATAAGATCCGAATGAATATCCCATTAAGTATGTCATAATTACTGGCGTTACGACTTGAAGAACAAGAAATACTCTATCCATCATAATCATCTTTCTGTAGGTAAGCAAAAATATAGAAAATATCTCATTTTTTGGCGCATTGGGTATATTCATAGGAAATCTAATGTTACCACCAGGTCATAAATGATGTGTAGGGAGCAGACTCGGATCAAATTCAATTGTACGCATATCCTGATAAACCACAGGGAAAAAATAACGGACAATGGGCTGTTGAGTGGATGCGATTGGTCTATTCGATGCAAAAATCATAACTACCCATTCTTGATTGAATTGGTGAAATTGTGTCGATGAATCAGACCACAAAAGAGATTTGGTCCTTGGTTAGATTGCATAGTTGGTGCAATCGATTATGCGGGATTTGAACGAAATAGTGTTTGTAATAGCCTCATATTTTGAATTACTAGTCCAAATCTTGTCTAAATCTAAATGTTAGTAGATTTTAAAACTGATCGACAAACTTTTTAGTTGAATTGTAATATTCTATTCTTATTCAATAGAACCCCTTCTAATGGCTTGTAACTAAGTATTTCATGATATTGTCAATAATCTACTATATCTGTCTGATACAATATTCGGTTCAAATCTACACTTTAGATAAATGAAATAAAAAATATGGTTTATTGTATGATTCCTGCAATATTCTTATTGATTAAATACTGCACCGCTATTGATTTTACTAGAATCAATACCTCCACCTGAGTCATCTGAATTGCTTGAATCACTACCATCATTAAATGTTCCTCCTTCAAAAATATTGTCTGGGTCAACAGTATTTGAGTCACCATTATTACTTGAATCGTCATTTTGACTTAGTACTCCGCCTTTACTTGGATTAAATAAGCTACCTGAATCCCCTTTTTCGACTGTACGTGGTTGGCAGTTGCTAGGTGGATCGGTATTATCACAAATAGTACAATACAGATCGCCACTTGTAGCACAGCATTTTACTTGACCAATTGTATCAGTACTAGGAATATAGTTGCAAAGGTAACAGGACCTTTGTCTGCAGCATTTACATTATTTACAATCGACATACCTACAATTGGTGCAGTTATGAAAATCATTGTTGAAATAAACACTACGGCCATAACAAATACCGGCTTATTCCGGAGATATAGTTTATAAATCACAATCTTATACTATAATATTTTATTATTTAACTATTGTCAATGATTTCCAAAACTACTAGATTCTAATAATTTGAGAATTAGGGACTGGACGGGAGCCTAATCGATTTAAGAATAGAATGGGATTTGAACCTTTAGGTTGTAGATGAGAGTTGTAGATGAGAGTTGTAGATGAGGGTTCTAAATAGTCTTAATTAGAACTAAAATAAATGTAGAAATTTGGTCAGTTTATAATTAACAAACGAGTTCGCGGGTTCAAATCCCGCACTTCTTTGAATTTTGAGATGGAAATATTCTGAAATATTTTATCATGATCGTATAAATCTATTAAATGATCTTGACATTTTTCGAGAAGATTTTGTCTTAATTCAACGTGATTCTTTTTTTCTTGGAATACTAAAGAAGAAAGGCTTGTCCAACACGTACTTAATTCCACATCCTTAAAACTTGGTCAGAATATTGATGGTTTGTAAGGCTTATCATTTATGAATTTAATTTGTTCAAATTTTTTCACAGCGGGTTCAATTAGTGCAGCTCATCGTTGATCCCGCGCAAATGTCAATAGATCAAATTACCAACTTGAGCGGTGAAACCTATTACGATGAGTATATGAACATGCACAAAATCACATTTTCAAAACATATTTTAATTTTACCATGTAATTATTAGCATGACAGATATCCAGTCAATTATTCTTGAAAATGAGAAATATGCTGAAAATTTCACAGGTGGAAAATTACCACCTCACCCTTCAAAGAAAATTGCAGTATTGACTTGTATGGATGCAAGAATATCGATCAATGATATATTGGGATTAAAAGTTGGTGAAGCACATATAATAAGAAATGCTGGGGGAATAGTAACAGATGACGTATTGCGATCTCTAATTGTCTCTCACGAATTATTGGGTACAGAAAGGATTATTATAATAAACCATACAGAGTGTGGAATGGCTACTTTCAAGGACGAAGATTTACAAAAAAGAATTTCAGAAAAATACAAATCAAATGCGTCTGATATTAAATTTCATTCTTTTGGTGACATAGACGAAAATGTTAAGAATCAAATTAAGAAAATCCGTTCCTCTCCCTTTCTTTCCAATATTTCTTCGGTTCATGGATTTATTTATGATATAAGATCAGGCAAGATTAGAGAAGTCCAATAATAATGGATCTTTGCAGGGTAACGCCTTAGACCTTAGACTGATAAACTAATCGGTATAGGGTGGTAGCAGATAAAGAATCAATAGATAAGTATGTCTACCGATCGCGGGTTCAAATCCCGCACTTCGCACCTCTTTTCTGTAAATAAAGGATTTGAACTCGCTGAGTTAACCTCTTGTTTGATCTCTTGATAACAAAAATAACAGTTAAGGATGTTAATGGGGTATTATTTAGAGACATGTTTTAATAGCCATTGTTATAGTGCTATTTTACAGTGGAGATTTATGAATAAATTGTACATCTTAAAAATATTTCAAAAAAAGGGCACTGCAAAAGTAGCGATGTGTTCTATGTACTTGTAGGAGTGAGTGGTATATTTTTAGTCCCTCTACTAACTGATGAAGCAGATGCAAGGACTCGAGGAAAGGCTGTTACACTTGGTTATTTTACTAAGTTTAGAAATGTCAACTGGAAATTGGAGGATGGAAAGTTTGTTGAAGCTCCTAGCGTCTCCCACCATCCTATCCAATGGGTGACGACAGGAAAGGGAGTTTCAAGTGGTGATGAGAAAGTCCGTTTTGAAGCCGAGGTAGGAAATCAGCGAACAGGTTATACGCATATAACATTTATTTATAGTAATCCAGACAAAGGGAATAATAGTTGCGATGTCCTTGTACAAGAACCGAGTTTTGTAAAAGCTATATCCGATATACCTTGTACCGGAACATTCATAGAAGTTGAATTTGAATTTAGGCTGCAAAGCATATCAGATTAATAACAATACTTGATATACCAAACACATGTGGTGGCATTGAACAAACAAAAGTCATCAGAGAGAAGCTACACTGCTAACTTCTGCTAACTTCTGCTAACTACCGAATAACCCGCATTCTTATTCATTTTTGATATATGATCATAAA
>JANWKP010000061.1 GCA_025451315.1 Nitrososphaerales archaeon
AGTGAAAACATAAAAAAAAATTCTAACATACCAATTAGTGATGGAAAAATTGCAGTAATCAATTTCGATGATAGCTGGAAAAGCCAATATGAAAATGCAAAAGCTATACTTGATGAATATCAGTTCAAGTCTACGTTTTATGTTGTATGTGATTACATAGATGGAAAAAATAGATTGACTTGGAAGCAAGTACAAACTTTACAAGAAGAAGGAAACGAGATAGGTTCTCACAGTATGAATCATGTAAATTTAGACCAAATAGCACGGGATTCTAAATATAATGAAATCGTAGAGTCAAAGAAATGCCTTGAAGGTCGAGGCCTTAATATTAACAGTTTTTCGTATCCTTTCAATTCAGGTGATGATGACCAGGAATCTTTGGACTTGGTATCAAATACTTATGATTTTGCTAGGACTGCAGGTGGCGATAGTCACACAGGTAGCGACCGTGTTGGAAGTCTTAAGGGCTATGAAAAATATACCATCGTGGGTTGGAGCCACGACGCCGAAAGAAAAAAGAATAATTATTCTGATTTACAAATGCTTGATGCGTTCAAAGCATTTGTAAAGCAATATAGTGAAAAAAGTCACAGTGTTGGTAGCATACCCATAATAATTTATCATAATATTGATGATGATAGAGGTGAGTATAGCACGAGCATCGATTTATTTAGGTCTGAAATGAGATATCTTTACGATAGTGGTTTCAAAGTAGTTACAATGAATGAAGTATTTGAATGAAAGCATTTGATAGTAGATGAATGAAATTAATTTTTCTTGCTGTCGTTCTTTCGGATATGAGAAAGATAACAATGGTATCAATGTGACACATTGGATCAGCAATTTGGAAGAAAAAGATAAACAATTGAGCATTTTAAGCATACAAAAAATCAAGAAATAAAACCGTGTTCAGTAACTAAAGTACTGGGCTGATATTTTTTATGCATCTCTTTTTGTTCAAAATATTTTGTTAATCAAGAAACGTGTAATGGGGGTTTGAATAGCGATCAGGTTGCAGCTTTTTCTGTTGTACTAAAACCTTTTGATGGTCGAATGGTTCTGAAAATACCATGAACTCATTTGCTCCAATATGAAATCATAATTAATTTATTCTGATAATAATACTACACTCTCAGAGAATGTCAGATCGATCCTTAAATAACAAAAGTATTGCCGATGAGCGCAGTGTACTTAATCTAGATAGAGTAGTATTCATAGGAAGATCTTTATCAGAATACATGTGGATGTTTAATCTTGATTTGACCAGTTTTAAAGATCTTGAAATACTTGATTGTCCCTCTGGTGCATCATCGTTTGTCGCCGAAGCTTCAGGTGAATATAATGTTAAAAAGGCTATTGGATGCGATTTAATGTATGATAATGATCCATCAATCATAGAAAAAAGAGGAAAAGACGATCTTGAATATATGATTGATCGTCTATCTAAAGTTCCCGACTTTTATGACTGGAATATTTATTCAAATATTGAAGAGCTTCGCAGAGCAAGGGCCTCATCACTGAGGAAATTCATTTCAGATTATTCAAAAAAGGGGATGGTAAATAATTCGTCTAAAAAATATGAAAGATATGTAAAAGCGATACTACCAAATTTACCTTTTAATGATAAAAGTTTTGATCTAGTACTAAGCTCTAATTTCCTTTTTTACTATCATAATATGTTTGATTATACTTTTCATCATGATTCAATTTTAGAAATGCTGCGTGTTACTTCAAAGGAAGTAAGAATTTTTCCTATTCAAAAACCAGATGCGAAAATTCCTGAATATTTTGAAACATTGATGGAGAGCATAAATAAACATATGAATAAAAAAATTTCATTTAGAATCGAAAAAGTAAAGTATGATTTTCGTAATGGAGTTAATAAGATGTTAGTATTAAATAGGGATGAATAATGAGACAACAGAGAGTATGAATGCATTATTAAATCTCTAATCTATATTCTGTTGTTAATAACTTTACATTATTATCTTGTTTGTTGTCCCACGTCATTTTTTTCAGATTTTGGTTTGCTACGAAAATTGAAAAGGTCAATTTAGATAATTAGTTTCTAAAACTACATAGGTATCTCAGAATAAAAAAATAAATAGTAATGAGTTAAATATTGAATATGAATGTATTTAACATACAATTAAATGAAACAACGTATAAAACAGGATCTCAGGTTAGTGGTACCCTAAAAATACTAGTAGGCGCTATATTTAACTAATTTTTCATGCTCAAAATATTTGATGAGCAAGTGGGATATAATTAAAATGTGAACAAAGATTATAAGGCATTTTTCTGTAATTCTAATATTTATTGATCTTGTATGAATAAACTGCTTATTGTGATTATGTCTGTAGCCATCCTAGAAACTATTGGTATTAAAGTTGCTATCTTAGTATAACCGTCTAATAGCATCACTGCAAGTTTATCTCAAAAATAATAAAATTCAATCACTATAATCGTAATTTGTTATTTTCTATTTACTTGTACTTAATCTGAAATTAAACATATCTAAAATATACTCGTTTTCTATTTAATCGCTTGTCATATTATGCAGTGCAGTATTTCTTGTAAAAATGCAATGTAGTTATGTTATCAATTAACATTGTTCCCGGCAAGCCTAAATAAAACATTATACTACTATTAATTGTATAATAAATGACAAAAGATAAAATATCTTTTTTTGCAAATTCTTTAAGACCTTGTACAGGTAGGTCATTAACACCTGATCAAAAAAATATAAGTATTCTGGTCCCAATTTTATTATTTATTTCATCAGTTTTTTTCTTTGGCTTTTTGCATAGCACTAGCGCTGCAGACGCAACCCCTACCTTAGACCAATCGATTCAACAGTTCCAAAAAAACCTACAATCGTCAATTACCAAAGAGATACAATCAATCGCTAATAATACCAATAATATTAATTGCAGCAATGGTGTTTCAATCCAAACTCAAACAAATAATAATGGTCAAACTAGTAGTATTACTAAAAACGACTGTAATAACAAATCAATTATCTCTTCCTCATCCTTGAATCCCTTTATCAATAAGAACCTGTCAGGTGCAATAGTAAGCACAGAGTATGACCTACAAACTGGAAAAATAATTAACAGCATTTTTGGAAACTGGTCACTAAAAACTAATAGTGATAACCAAGTTGAATTTAAAGCCACATTCACAAAACAGCCTGTCAATTTATCTCCTAGTCAAACAGAATCATCATCAGCTTCTAAGCAGTCCGATGTCGAAAATAATAAAACAGAGTACAATCTTTCAAATTTTAAAGCAACTACTGTAAATCAACAAGACTCTGATATAACATACAAGGGTACCATAAATACAATCGAGAAGAATCTCTCTTCTGGTGTCAAAGGCTCAACCACAACTAACACGTTTGAAGATGCCAAAGTATCTATATCTATTTTGGATGGTCGGATTTTGGTGATCAACTTTGATAAACAAAGCAGTTTATTCAACGAATTCATAGACATTCCTTTAGTAGGTTTGGTAACAAAATAAAAAATCCTTATTTTTATGTACCTGTGATTTTATGATTCAACTACTATATTTGTTTATGTTTATTATTTAAAGAAAGGCTATTTGACATGATATATTCTATGAAATGTGTATAACGCATCATTATATTAAAAATAAGAATTTGATATTGTTGTTAACAAATAAATTTTTTAAACATAATATCATACGATTCCTTTCTAATGAATTACGATAGATCGGTTGGAATTTCCATTTCTATTAATCACATTTGAGATAGAAGCCTGTCAAAAACTAATTAAGATTATTTGTAAAAATACACAATAGCATTCTAAACTCCCCTTTTAAAAGCACTAACTTTTGATCTTCAAAAAAAGATATGAAAATAAAAAAGGTTAATTGTAAAAATATTTTAGAATTTGTAAATATTGCATAAATTCAACAAAACCATTTTAAAACATAGTTTGGCCAAGTATACATGAATGAAAATAATTCATACAATGAATTTTCATCGAACTCAATAGTTGTATATACAAAGGACGGGGGTTTTGTGGGAATAAAACAAAAGATATTTTATGACCATTTTACAAAAGAATTAACTTTTATCGACGAAAGAAACAATACATTTAGAGTTTCAAAGCTTACCGATAATGAGGAAAAAAAATTAGCGAATGAAATAGTTGTTGACAAAGTAATGGATTCTGACCAAAACTATCCTCCAAAGGAAGGAAGTGCAGATTTTTTTAGTTATGCCCTTTTTATCATTTTAGGTAGCAAATCAAATTCTGTAAAATGGACCGATGCTTCAGAAACAAACAGGTTTCCCGTCGTTGCTATCCTTCCTTTGATATCCGCAGACATTGTTTTCAATCTCCTATCAAATGTGCGTCTGCTTGGTGGGAAGTATGATAACAGCAACCCACATGCTTTTTCAATCCTTCTGTTATAAGGTAAATCCAGACAAAGAAAATGATGCAATGACCTGTTTGGGTCCAGTCTAAACCAAATACGAACTATAAATCATCGTAGAATGATGGTAGGAGAGTATACATAAGGTCTCTACCTCTTTTATGAAGACTGTAGATTCAATTCGACGACAAATCATTCAATCCAATAAAATATAAACCCTAATTAGAATGAATAAGAATCGATTATTGCTAATCTTATGGAAGGTATCTGTTTCAAACAAAATGTGGTATTCTATGAGACCAGCTTTATTTATTGGCAATTATGACCCAGCCTCAATATGTTACTAACCTTCCCGTCTGAATGGATTGTGTCAAGTGACAAATCACTCCTAAATTATTGACCCGATTCGTAGCTATGCGTTAGTATTCTTTAACAATCCTGAGAATCATCCGAATCGTTCTCATGTGAAGAATCAAAATCTACAAGTACGGGAACTAATATTAATACCGGAAATATTTTTTTACTAGTTGATTCACTAATTTGCCTTGCTATATCAAAAAATTGATGGGTTTTTGCAATTATTTTGTTTAGATTACTAACCGAATGTGCGTAGACATTTTCAATTTGTTGTTTATTCATGATGAGATCTGAAATTTGAGTTTTTAAATTGTTTAAACTTGATGTTTGTTTATTTATTTCTGAGTTTATATTTTTTAATATCTTTAATTTTTCAACAAATACGTTCCAATATTGACCTCTGATTATGCTATCATTAGTTTTTGTGTTTGAATTGTAATCATTCTTATTAATTGGATCAGACAGGAAATCGCTATTCTTAAATTCCAAAACAAGATGGTTCATCCCGATAATATCTTGATTGGTTACTCCGCTATTGGAAAGATGAATTAAAATGGGACTTACGATACCTTTTAGTTTTAGATAAGATTGGTATTCTGGAACTTGTTCTTTCAATTGTTCCATCTGCTTTTTCAGTTCATTTATTTTCTTCTCAAACCCAAGTTTGTTGTCATAATTATTTTCTACGTCTTTAAGGAAATTTTTTAATGCGTCTCATACTTCTAAACCATTTGTGAGAGCTGATTCCATCACTAGATAATTCAGCTGTTTTAGCTCTTTTAGTCCCATCCCCTCCTTATGAAGTTCTTGATAAATTTTAATAGTCTGTTTATAGTAATTAGATTGATCCTCTAAAGTAGTAATTTCCTTTAATATGTTATCTCTATTCAAAATGCTTTCTTGTAGTCCGTCTTGAATTTGTTTTCTTTGTTTTCTTAATGAATCTATTATTTTGTATTCAGAAAGTATCTTTGTTGCTGCAAAGTGATATTGTTTGAAATCTCGCACCGCGTTGACAAATAGATCAATCTCATGTTCTATTATAATACTATATTTGTTAAATAGACATTGCTTAAGGTTGTTGTACCAATTAAAATAAGAATATACCTTTTTTTCTTTTTCAATAACTTTATTTAGTTCAGATATTCTTTCCATTCTTTGTTTTTCTAGAACTGAAATATCAGTAAAGATTGAATTTTTTTTGCTTTCTAGATATTTCATATTCTTCTTCTTGTCTTTTATAAAACTCGATACGTTTGAAATTAAAGGTAGTTCGGGATGATATATCTCGTCTGATCCCGACCTTTGAAATTCCATCACATTGGTATTTTTCTGATCAACTTTGGAGTAAGTGTCAATATTGTCATCTGTTGATTGGTTATAAGAAACAGAATAGAAACTAAATAAATCCTCTATCCATCTAATGACTATTGATGGCTTTATATTATGGTTTTTACATTCTTTGTAAATATCTTCTACAAAATAGCTGAACTGATATGTCTTTACCATTGAGTTTTTATTTTCTTTTGATATTTTGGGGAAGAGGCTATTGGGATTAGGTGGTTTCAGGTCTATAGAAGACTCTTTCTTATAGTGCGTATCTGGATTGGGCTTCTCAGATCGTTCATCATCTTCTATTTCTTCATCTCCGTATACCCGCTCCTCTAACTCATCATCACCCTCGACACCAAATTGCTTTAAAATCTGAGCAGTTCTGTAACCCCGTACACATTCCTCAATGGTGATACCTGACTTTCTAATATTCGATAAGAAAATTCTAATGTCGTCTATATCTAGGGATGATACTCTTGAATTCCAATCTTGTACAATATTGTAAGATGTGGTCTTTGATATGCCAATCTCTTTAGCTATTTGACCTAACGAATGCCCATACAGATGCTTTTCGATCACTAGAGATCGTATGGAAGAGGTAACTTTAGCCATTGAATTCTTTATCTGTAATTATATTTAAATCGTTCAATTGATCGTTCATTTCGTTCATAAATATTTATAAATCGTTCAAAATTTTCATATTTTAATCATTAAATAGCCATCACAATGCCTATAAAATAATCAATACAAAATGCGGTAATTTGACGTATGGGCTTATTATCTACCCTGTTAAAATATACTAAATTGAAATATACTGATAGTAGTAATTTTAAAGGAAATGCAGCGCTTTTGACGGACTTTTATGAAATAACTATGGCTGCTGGGTATTATTTCAGTCAATATCACAAAGATTTGGAAACAAAGGGTATCTTCGAATTATTTGTGAGGAGGCTACCTAAAAACAGATCATATTTAGTAACAGCAGGATTGCAACAATCAGTAGAATTTATTTTGAATTTCAGGTTTAACAAACATGAAATTGAATATTTAAGGTCATTAGATGTATTTAGAGGAATAAGACAAGATTTCTTTGATTATCTGCTGAAAATGAGGTTTACTGGAGACCTATGGGCAGTGCCAGAAGGGACTGTTTTATTTCCTACTGAACCAATACTTAGAATC
>JANWKP010000062.1 GCA_025451315.1 Nitrososphaerales archaeon
GAATGGTCATGGTTTCAGTGTTCAATTTCTAATCTATCAGATCAGAAAGTCATTATGGATTCTGAAAGATTAGACTCATTGAGAAGAATTGGTAGTATTAACCATAAGAGGTGTTAATCCAGAATACCGATAGCGGTTCTAAAAGAGGAGTCTACTATTGTAGAACTACTATTAGCTTGTATTTAGCTTCTATTATTGGAACTTTTTTGAAAATTTTAAGAAAAATAAAATTTTAGAATTCATTTTCATGATTTAGTTTAGTAGCGTTTGACGATGATGAGGAAAGTAAGTTAGAAGTAGTTAAAGGGGTTAATCCAGAACGAGATTCAAGCCATGAATAAATATCTGCCAAAACATACTGTTCTATTGGGCCTGCACCAGTTATCCATTGAGATGACGGATAGAATATATGACCAAGGTTTGGATATGTTATTAATGTATGATCAGGATGTCCTACATCTGTTAGTTTTTGCTGTAAAAGAAACGCTTGTTGTACTGGTGTTTGTGTCTCATTCTCACCTTGAAGTATTAAAATACTTGTATTAGAAGAAATATTGCCAATTATATCCAAATTAGGCTGCAAAGCATACTCTGATTTTATCTAGATTGGACACCGACTAACTGTACACTTCTCTCCTGGTGTCACAACTGATTGGGATAGTTAATTATCTTAATTCTAAAAGTTTTTCTAGTTAGAAACTATATCATTTGTATATGCCCAAAGCATATGTTTTAATTAACTGTACTTCAGGTTATGAAACTCTTGTTACTAAAAGTATTAAATCAATAAAAAATGATGATGATGACGATAATGTATTAGGATGTAATATAGTTTATGGGTTATATGATATTATAGTTGAAATAAACTTTGACAATTTAAATCAATTACAGAATATAATTCAGAAAAAGATTAGAAAGATTGGCAAAATACAATCTACCGTGACATTAATTCCTTATGAGTTTCTTAGAAAAATATAAAATTATTTTTATTTATTTCAACTAAAGTATATCATAATAATTTATAAAAAGTATTTGCACTTTTTCGGCGCCGAAAAAAATATAATAACAAAAATAAATTTAATAATTAATAGGATGACTGGAATGGCTCAGAATTGCATCCTATTTCCATTGCACAGCTATTGTGTAATGATATTAATTATATGATATTGGTATTATTTAGGATATTTGGTAAAAAAATTATAGCGTGTAATGTATTGTTTCCAAGAATTTGATTTTGATTCTAAATCTTGGAAATATGACGAATAAGTTTAAATAGATTCTTCTTTTTATTTTGATCTGCTATGAAAATAATTGTCAGTTTATTATTTTCTATATTCCTTATAACAATTTTGAGTTCTACTACTATAATAACTGTTTTTGCTGTAAATGAACCCATTAAAGAAATAAGTTTAGATAATTATAAATTTATGTATTCAATAAAATTTGTTTGCATACCATTTGTTGGTCCAGACAAAGAAGAAGCATTTGTACCACAAAATTATAGTACTGTTGTAAATGTTCATAACCCTCATTCTCAAAGCACTTTCTTCTTAAAGAAAGCTGTCATTGCACAAAGTGAAGACGAAGAAAGAGGACCAATTTCCAACATTGTGAGAGATGGGTTAAAGCCTGACCAAGCACTTTCAATAAATTGCAAAGATGTTGTTGGTTTGTTTAATAATTCAATTCCTTCCATAGGTGATGGTTTTGTTATTTTGATGTCTAATGAAAAACTTGATGTATCAGCTGTATATACTACACAAAGCTCAATAGATGTTGAATATATTAAACCGACCATTAGTACCACAAATGAATTACCAGATTTAACTATAAAACTCAATAGTCTTCAAGTAAACTGTCCTGCTGGTCAAGGTTCTTGTATACATACTATAGAAATGAAGATAACAAATTTATCTAATGTACCTGTAAATACACCGTTTAATGTCAAGGTAAATAGTGATAATGGATTGTCTACTATCCAAACAATGCCTTCAATTCTTGGAAGTACTACTCAAACATTAACGGCAATTTTGGGTCCAGGAAACAATTGTTATGATCCTGATTGTCAAATTGATGCTTTTGTTGATAGTTCCAATATAATAACAGAATCTGATGAAACTAATAATAAAGATTCATTGGTTAGTATAGGATAGTAATAAGAATTTAAAGACTTTAAAATCTTTTTTTCATATTTCAAAAATGATGAAACTATATGTATTTTATTATGAGATAATTTAATATTTGCTATTTTTCCATTTTCACAATTTGCTTCAAATAAATAAGATGATAAATTAAATATAAAATACAAAATCAATTAATCGTGTTCACCTTTTAACAGTAGAGTTCATCTACAAATTAAGGACGTTGGTCGGGAGTAGTGCCCTCCATATATAGCGTCTATTACATAGTATTTAGCTTTTATTTTTAGAACTTATTTTATTTTCAAATAGTTCAATTATTTTATTAGAGATATTTTATGATAGTCATCTCATTATCTTAGCAACCAGTTTGAAATAAATCTATGTAATTCTGAGTCAGATAGATTCTTTTTTGCATCTGCTAAAGTTTTTGAATCTTCTCCTATTATATATCTAAATAAATAACCAGAAGAATCTGATGCATTTTTAATTGCTTCAAGTATTACAGTAGCAACTTCTTTAGGCAAAGGAGCATTCTTCATAGCTGGATAGTAATGAGAGAGAAATGCATCTATAGTATTGGAATAATGTGAAGAATTCTTTTGCTTAATATTATTATTAGAATAATAATTATCTTTGGATATAATCATCCCCAAATGCCTCTCTTTTGACTTTAACTATAAAGTCTGGACCAACATGAGCACGCCTCTGAATTGCTCGAAATATTTTGCCTTCTTTCAAAAGAGCAATCACCAAGTCTTTTTTTTGTTTTTGGTCTAATATTGCCATAATTATTTATCAAAAATTTTTATTTAAGTGATCCTATCAGAACCCAAATAGTTCTCTTAATTTTGCTATTTACTGCTATTGAATGCAATTACTTGCTATTACTGCTACTGGAATTGCTATTATATCGCTTTATTCTTCAATATTATATAAAAAATATTCTTGTATAAAATTAATTTCTATTAACCGTTATAAATCAAGATATACATAACAAGACAATCTTGATTTATTAAAACTCAATTTCCAAGTTATGCTTTTTTACTTATTACTGCATAATAGGATAGGTTATAATTTAATATTGAACTGATATCTTTACTGCTCTAGACGTCGAATAATGCTTTCTGCTGTTATAATGTTAACATATAGAAATATAGTTGCTGTAGTAGACAAGATTTTTCTAATCTGGCAAATCTTATTTCCGCTTGTCTATATTTTCGTGGCTGGATATGCCTACTCCTCATTAATCAATGAAGATGAAATAGTAATAGGTGGCAAAACTATTCATTATAATGTTTTTCTAGCCGTAGGAATGATTGGCTTTAATGTTATGAATAGCAGTACTGTTGCTGGAAGTATTATTTGGAATGATAAACGTAATGGCATGCTACAACAGGTTCTGGTAATGCCTTACTCAAAAATTCAGTATATATCTAGTACACTTTTAACAATAATAATTATGGGTTTGGCAAGTGCTGCAATTATTATCATTGCTGGACTACCAATAATTGCTGGAACCATTACTATTGATTTAACCAGCACTCTCTATCTTATTTACGCTTTGATAATGGGTTCTATCTTCTTTGGTTCGATTGCAATTATTATTTCAACAAGAATAAAGAGCAATGAAGGATTTACCGTAATTATAAATAGCATTTTTTTGTTTTTTGCTTTTGCAAGTTCTGCTTTTTATCCACCTAATGGACTTCCAGAATCAATGCAATATGCTTTTTATCTTAATCCATTAACCTATATTGCAGACATTACTCGAGAAGGACTATTTTCTGCGATTGATACATTTACAAATATTAAAGTTCTAGTATTAGGGATAATATCAGGAATAACCTTTTTGATAGCTACGCTCTCTATGTATAAAATGAGAATTTAACAATTTGTCACTTGTTATTTTTTAATGCTTTTAAAAAAACATCTTCAATAGAGGGATCATTTAGAGATATATTTTCTATTTGAATATTATTTTGAAAGAGATAGTTTACAGTAGATAATAAGATATTTTGAGGATTATTTGAGGTAATAGAAAATGTATTTTCTGTATTTTCGATATTTTCTATATCAATTGAATTTGCAGATAATTTTTTAAAATAATCATGTATTTGCTTTGAGATAGGATTTTGTAATATAATTTCTATCTTTTTTGTTGAACCATATTTTTGTTTTAAAATCTGAGGGGTATCAAATTCTATTATTTTACCTTTATTAATTATACAAATTTGATCACATAAATAATCCACTTCTTCCATAATATGTGTTGTAAAGAAAACTGTCAGACCGTGCTTTACTTGTTTTTTTATATAATTTAAAAGATTTCTTCTTGCTCGTGGATCTAATCCTACAGTGGGTTCATCTAAAAATAATAGATCCATATCGTGCAAAAATTCCCTAGCTATCTGTACACGTCTTCTTTGCCCAATGGATAAATCTTCGTTACGTACTTCCCTAATAGATGTTAAGTCAAACAAGTCTAACATTTCTCTTACTTTGTCTTTATTCATATTGCTAGGATTGCCCCATAGAAATCCATATAATTCCATTGAACGTTCAACAGTCAGGTTTGATTCAAAGCTGGGATTTTGGGTAACAACACCTATTCGTCTTTTGATTTCTTTAATGTTATTTTTAATATCTTTCTCAAATATTTTTATAGAACCGGTAGTAGGCTGTAATATACCTGTAAGAATCTTTATCGTAGTGGTCTTTCCTGCACCATTAGGCCCTAAAAATCCAAAGACAGTCCCATAATCAATATCAAATGAAATATTATCTATTGTATTTCTTTTAATATTAGAAGTATTGTATGATTTTACAAGATTTTTTACAGAGATACAAAAACGATTATTACTATTATTATTATTACTCATAAGCGGCACGACAATAACAATACGTAGATAATAAATACTAATAATCCTTGTTTATTGATGATTATGTCAAATACCATCACGATTTACCTTTAGGAAATTCATTAATCAACTACTAAATTGTAATTAAAAATTTCATTTTGTTATTAAACTATAAAAAAGTATGGAAAACATATAGGAAGGATAATTATAATATTAAAATTAGAGGGTAATAACTGCTTTGTCTTTAGATTTTAAAAAAATGATAGAAATTGTGCTTCAAAAGAAACCAGACACCAGTGCAGAAGATGTCAGGGAATTGATAGACGAGAAAAAGAGAAAGATAGGAGCTGGATATTTGACAGATCAGGGTGCTCTTTTTCTAGTTGCAGCTGACCTTGGAGTTTCATTTGAAAATAACCAAAGTAATCTAACCTCAATCAAGGATCTTTATATCGGCGCCAACGATGTAAATTTGTCTGCAAGAATAATCAATATTTATCCAATTAGAAAATATACAAAAAGAGAGTCAAATGAAGAGGTTCAAAACAGAACTTTAACGATATATGACAAAGACTCTTCGATCAAATTAAGGTTGTGGGATCAGCACGTTAGCTTTCCTGAAGATAACGAAGTAAAACCAGGTGATTTGATAAAAATTTCTCATGGGTATGCAAAATCTGGGTTGGACAATAAACCTGTAATTAACCTTGGTGCTAAGGGTCTAATAGAAAAAAGTAGTGACTCTAATAATGATAATAACAATTTAGAAATACCTTCACTAGATTCTCTTTCAAAAACAATAGATGAGATAAAAGAGCCAATAGATAATATTATAGTCACAGGCATTCTCAGCTCAAATCCCAGAGTCTCCAGGTATGTCAATTTTAGAAATGAACCAGGCAAGTCTCTTCATATACCGTTATCGAATGAGGAAGGAACAAAGTCTATACGTTCCATAATATGGAACATTAATGAAGATAAAATACCAGGGATATTTACACAAGGATCAAAAGTCAAATTGATTGGGGTAAAGGTGAAGCAGGGAAATCCACAATACAGCAACGAGGAATTTGAAATACACGGAGATGAAGGGACAATAATTCAACTCCAACAAATAAAAAGCGTAGATGGCGGAAATATTACAGATGAAGATGAAGAGTTTGATGGGGGCAAAGTAGTTGTTTTAAAAATTCTTTCAACAGGAACTGAATTTGAAAGTACTGTAAACGAGAATTTTTTAGCTATTGATAAAGAAAATAAAAATTTTATTTCTCTAGTTGTTGATCCAAGATTAATAGAGGAGAAAATTTATCCTGGCATTATTATTGAAGGAATACCTAACAGAGTATTTGGAAATGTAATCTATTTTACCGATGAAAGTTCTTACTTGAGAATAGTAACAGAAACTTATGAAAGCTCATTTCCGCAAGATTCAGAAATAGAAACAAAAATAAAAAATATTAAAGTTTCAGAGAAACCTTATATTGTTGAGGCTATTATTTTACAAGCTCCCAATACCTCAAATATTACTACTAAAAGTGGTGAAGATATAACTGTGAGTGAGACACTTATTGGTGATGATACAGGAGAAATTAGACTCACAGGGTGGAGAGAACAGAGTTCCAAAATTTCTAAATTAAATGTTGGAGATAGAGTAAAAATCCTAGGAGCAGTCGCAGGAATGGGAAGAGAGAATAGAATAGAAGTAACACTCAAGCCATTTACAGAAATAAGAGAAATGGAATAATTGGTATAGATAGAGGAAGAAGACGGTTCTGTAAACTCTTCTTGGTTTAAAGATAATTTAAATCCATCAGATTATTTTTTTTATTTTTAAAAAGACAACAAAAGAACATTTTATAAACATGTAATTAAAAAGTATATCTTGTATTCCATAGGAAATTGAATAATAAAATGAATATGGATACCCCCCTAGATTTAAAGAAAAAAAGTTACATGAACATCCTTTTTTATTTACAAATGGAAGATAAATTACCATTTATAGTACATATTCTAATTATTCTTAAATAATAATATGCATAAAAAGCAGCAAGATATTAAGGTAATAGACTCGGATGTCTCTAGTACCAGTTGCAGTAAACAATGCGTCATACTTCAATTTCCATTTGTCATTAAATTTTGTAGAATATTTTACTCTATGATTATTATCATCTAACAAATAATAAAAGTATTTTACAAGAGTTAAATCATTTGTTATTTAATAAATAATGATTTGGTCAATAATATCCGCAGTTATAGGAATAATAATTTTGATTCTGTTATTGAGATTTTTGTTTGGTATAATATAGAAAGAGGATAGGAAGAATGAATTTTACCTCAAAATTTATTCAGGCTGCGTTTGCTATCTCATTTTCCAAGGTAGAAGAAATTAAAAATAACAGAATTAAAGAATTGCTTGAAATGAAGTCAAAGATCAAAGAGGATCCTGTAGTAGTAGAAAATTGGTTTGATAATGAAATTGATAAAATATCAAATGTAATGGAAAATAATTCCTCCTCCTCTACTGATATTGAAACTCTGATAAATAAGATAAAATAATTGGTTAAATTAATTAATGAAAACAACCAAAAAAAATTATTATAATCACTATATTGGTATTAATATCGGAATATAGAACGAGAATTTGAAAAACTGATAAATATTATTTTTTATTTATGATTATTACAATATACTTGTCTCAAGTCCTTTCAGACAAATAGACAAATAATCATCGTTTGGATTGAATCCTGTGTGCCCACCTAATATAGGTGAATAATGTTCAGGCTATGAGAATTAAATATTTAAAATTTCACCTTCCTTGTTATTATAAAAATCTTTAGCCTTTGTTTGTATCTTCGAGCATAATTATAAATGATAACAGGATACTTAGGATGAAGTTCATTTATTTTATCATAGCATTCTATTTCTCCATTACATTCTATTTCGTATGGAATATTATTCCACCATGCATCTTCGTAATTATGATGCATAATATCATTAGTTTTTGGTGATATTAATATATTTGTCATCAAACGTTTAAATAATAATTAAAGTGACTAACTGTCCTAACTTAGACTTGTGCCTATAGACATGTCAATTTTTAACGATGTTCAGGTCATGACAATGAATTAATCTATTACTCTAGCGATATTTTATTAAAGTTAGTAACAAGAGATTCAACTATTCATTTTTCCTAATTGATTTCACAATAAAAATTAGCAAATAAATAATGATAAACATTAACTAATCTAATCGTCTAATCTAATTCACTACACTTTCTTTAATTTAATTTTAAAGAACACAAGTCAACTTTTATAATTTATTATTTTTGTTTTATGTTTGTATAATTCAATCTTGTTTTCTTTCCCCATTAATAATTTAAAAATACATGTACTAGATTCCTTACTTTAAAATTTGATTGAATAATCTAAAAAAAAATCACTCTATAAATTAATTATTCTAAACTTTTTGCTAAGCTCTCAATTTTATCTTGTTGTTCTCTAATAATAGTTTCAAAATCTTTTTCCCATAAAAAAATGGATGTTAGAGTTATCTTCTAACACCCATGTAATTGAAGCTCAATACAAAGCTTGAACAAATATAATAATAAAATATAAAATAAAAAACTATCGATACAATTCTGTCGGCATCAACTTTTTCTATTCATCTAGTTAAATTTCTCTAGTATTTGACATGGTTAATCTTGTATCTATCTAAACATATCATACCTATATAGTTAGTAACTATGATTCTACAAACATCAATACAGGATAAACTACAGTTGGAATTGTCTACGTATATGAAGCATATTAGTTTAATAAAAGGTTATTGATACAAGTCTGTACAAACATCAATATAAGAATATTTGTCTAATATATGAAGCATATTAGTATAATAAAAGGTTATTGATACAAATCCGTAGTTAAAAGAGTACTAAAAAATTGGTGACATCAACATACTAAATTATGAACTTGAAAATAAATATAGCCAGTTAATGGTAGAAGTGAGAAAATAAGATGTAAATTTAGGGCGATAAATTTATTTTATTTTTATTTAGAAAAAAATTCCGTATTCTTTTTTGCAATTTATTTATATTCTCCCTTCGCACTAGACAATTAGACAGAAACTTGAATAGTAGTGTCTTTCTCACATGGTTATATTTAGCTATTTCTTTTGTACTTTTTACTTTTTGTAATGTTTATGCGCAACAAGTACACCAACCTCTTGCTGCTGAAAATATTACTCTTTATGATCCTAATTTGAAAATTGAATTAGTGGCATCTGGGTTAGATTTCCCCACAACAATGGCCTTCTTGGCTCCGAATGACTTTTTAATCCTGGAAAAAAATACAGGAAATGTAAAAAGATTCGTAAATGGAAGTCTGCTTGAAAAACCACTTTTACATGTTAAACCAAGTATAAAAGATGAACGAGGTCTATTAGGGATTGCGATAAGTGAAAAGAATTATAATAATTATTATGACATTTTGCGGGTACATAATAAAAATATATCTCACAACGTCTTTCTGTATTATATTGAATGTAAAGACATAATAAAAAATACAGAATGTGAGAACAGAATATATAGATACGATTTGGATAATAAAAATAATGTCCTGATAAATCCAAAATTCTTAGTTGGTATTCCTTCATTCCCAGATCCTTCTCACATTGGTGGAATAATAGATATTGGACCTGATGAAAATCTTTATGTTACTGTTGGGAATTTCCAAAATACTATACCTACCGTGATATATAAAACTAAGACTCAGAATTATGAGGATGGTGAGGCTATTGATGGAAGAGCAGGAATTTTGAGGATAACCCAGGATGGTTATCCAGTTCTAAATGCTAATGGTAATGGAATACTCGGAGATAAATATCCTCTCGATATATATTACGCATATGGAATTAGAAATAGTTTTGGAATTGATTTTGATCCAGTAACAGGGAAACTTTGGGATACTGGAAATGGACCGCAATTTGGCGATGAAATTAACATGGTAGAACCCGGTTTCAATAGTGGCTCTGATAGGGTATACGGTATTTGGGAAGCAGATGAATTTGGAGATATGTTAAAGAACAAAAAGGGTCAATCAGTACCTGTTGGAAACAATCCTGAAAATCTAGTTGATTTTGAAGGAAAAGGACATTATAATCCTCCCGAATTTATTTGGATTAAAACAATAGCTCCTACTGGACTAGCATTTCTTAATTCAGATAGATTAGGATCTGATTATAAAGATGATATGTTTGTTGGCTCTGCAGATGGTGGAAGGGTTTTTCATTTTGATCTAAATGATAGAAGAGATGGACTAGTCCTAAAAGGAAATTTAACGGATAAGATAGCATATAATAAAACAGAATTTGATGATATACTATTCGCAGAAGGTTTTAGTATTGTTACGGACGTGAAACAAGGACCAGATGGTTTTCTATATATAGTATCAGGCCTAAAACAATCAAAAACATCCAAGTTTGGGGCTGTTTTCAGAATATTACCTGCAGCAATCAACGATACAGACAGGTTAGACATATCAAAAAAAGAGACGCAGGAGGAAAAAAACAACATTTTGCCAAATAATCCTGATACTAGTATAGTTACTAATAGTAATAATGTAGCCTCAAATCAAGAAAATCATCCTAAAAAAACAAATAAAAATGTACTTCTTGATTTAGCTCCAAAACCATCTAATACAAAAAAAAGTATAGATGTGAAAACATGGGATAATCTTGTGGAAAAGACATAAACATCACATTAATTTAAAGAAGAGAGAGAGGATAATGAGTTAGAAACAATCTAAAATATAGAAAAAATAATGTAGAAAATAAGTGATTGTCAGTTGTAAACTTATAAGAAAACATTATTTATTATAATTAAAAAATGATAGTAGTTGTGTGTCTATATGATAGTTATTTTTTAACAAAAAATTTATTACTCTATATAAATGATTATACTTTTAATATATGTCTAGTACTTTTCTCATAGAGAATAATTTTCTGAATTTTTTATTATATTCCTTATAAAGATATTTAAAATACTTTTTATAGTCATTTAAACTAATAATATAAATAAACATGTCTATTGATACAAAGTATTTGTTTGTAATATTTCCTGCAATTTTTTTATCTTTATTGGGTGCAGTAGTATTAACAATAGGTACAGTCAATGCATTTGAAAATGCTACAGAAGGTGCAAAAGAACAGATAGAAGAAATGGTATCTGGTACACAAAGTGCAATAGCTAATGTTACAGAAGGTGCTGAAAATTCTACAGAAGGTGTAACAACTAACGTTACAGAAGGTGCTGAAAATGCTACAGAAGGTGTAACAACTAACGTTACAGAAGGTGCTGAAAATGCTACAGAAGGTGTAACAACTAACGTTACAGAAGGTGC
>JANWKP010000063.1 GCA_025451315.1 Nitrososphaerales archaeon
AATTGATATCTCCATTGGTTAGAAAGCAAGTAAGTTTCGCAAACCAAGCACCAGATGACGAGTTCTACCTATATTTCAACAACGTCAAGGCTGATTGTCTACGAGTTGACGCCGACGAAGTCACATACAATCTCCATATAGCAATACGATATGAGATAGAGAAAAAAATATTTGGAGATGAGCTCAGCGTCTATGAGATTCCTGAATTCTGGAACGATAGAATGGAGCAACTGCTTGGAGTGAGACCAACCAAGGATTCACAGGGAGTGCTTCAAGATACACATTGGAGCAGTGGGCTCTTTGGCTATTTCCCAACTTACACTTTGGGAAACTTGGTTTCAGCGATCATTGCTTCAAAGATGCGCAAAGACCTAGGTGATTACGAGGAAAACATCAAGGGTGGCAATTTCGAGCCTATCCTAGAATGGTTAAGATTAAAAATACATCAGCATGGATCTATCCATGCGCCTAAAACGCTTCTTAACAATACCTTCAATGAAGACTATAATCCGGATTACTTTGTGACCTACATCGAGAATAAATACCTTGGGTCTTGAACCCTAAACTATTTGCTCAAAGCCATATTCTAATTCTTTTACACCATTTTTTTATTTTCTTTTTTTTAAAAAAGTAATCTCTCTAAATTAAAAATACTGGAATCAAGTATTTTACTTCTTTTGGTAGAAATACTAATTTGAAAAATAATCAAATAAGGAGGAGAAAAAAAACTATATAAGATTTGAATAAGAAATCACAATTTGTTGTTGACAGAAGGAACATACATATATTTTTTCATTCGTAATATATTATCAAATTACTACAACGAAGGCAGAATGGGTCGTAAAGAGATAATTTATATAAAGAAGCGATGGTAAATTTTTTAGAATATTAAAATTTTTCAATTTAAAATTAGTATATGTGTATTACTCTACCAACATATAAAAACAATTGTTTATATACTATGGGGCCAGTGGGATGTGAAACAAATTTGACCTATTTTTTGGTCCCACTTTAAAACTGAATTACTAAAATAATACATATTTCAATTATGTAATAAATTGATCAAGAATCTAATACAAGTAATACAAAGAATACATTACTACAATAGTAGATGTCTTATTTCTTTCAAATAATCAAATAACCAATAGATTAAAAATAGAACATTCACAGCAAAATTATTCCCATAAATTAACATGACTACATAATTTAATACAAATCTTTTTCAATGTACAATGATATAATATTTGAGAATTATTTCATAACCTAATTGAATGAGAGATGAATTTATCTTAGTTTATCAGAGTCATTCTATTATTTAAATGGGAAATATAGGTGAGACATTTGTTAAGATCTAATATTAAGTCCATAAAAAAAATTGAAGTAATATACTGAAATTACTACAAAAGAAAAATCTATTTACTACCATTAAATAAGATCTATAAAGGTGCGAGTTAATTGGAAAATCAATCATACTACTCCCTCAAAACAGACAAGACCGAATATGTTTCTGGAGAAACAATTAAGATAAGTGGAACTACCAATAACAGCACAATCAACATTCAAGTTTACGATCCATCTGACCGTTTACTTAGTTCAGTATTTTTGGATGCCTATTCAAATAATTTTACTTACCATATGAAACTGAGTAACAAGAATTCTTCAGGAAATTATAAGATTAGATCTATTTTGGATGATCGTCAGGAAAAATTACACAAAATAAAATTTTTCGCAGACAATTATGGAGATATTGAAATCATGATACCTGGGTATAATGAGCCAAAAACTTTTTCAAAACAAATTTGTGCCATATCTAGCGAAAATGTAAAAATTACCTGGAAGAATATGGATTCTGATCTTCATACTGCCACATCATTTGATCAACATACTGGTATGCCCGATGGTAAGTTTGATACTGGTTTTATAGGACCTCATAACGTTAGTACGTTAACAATTGACCTATTAAATAATGAAAAAATATATTATTTTTGTAAACTTCATCCTTGGGAAAAAGGCGTATTATATCGTGGAGATTGGGATGCCAGTAGTAACGATTTACACAGATTTGATTCTGTACATCAAACTATAAGCAAAGAGGAAACGAAGAAACTAAACGTATTGCTTAGACATTTAGATCCATCTGAGATAGACTCACTCAAGTTCGATAATGTAAGTAATATTACTACTAGGCTTCTTACTATCGTGTTCTGGGATATTAGTGGATTTTCTAAGGCGTGTCGTCCTTTGGATGTTAGCTCTGATTTACTATTGAACTTTTTGAAGGATTATTTTGATACTGCCAAGGAAATTATAAGCAAATATGGAGGTCTAAGAGACAAATTCATCGGCGATGGGGTGATGGCTCTTTTTGGTATGCAGCGCAGGGAATATGATGGAGCACACATAGCAAAAAATGCAGTTTTGGCTGCTCTTGAGTTTAGAACAAAATTTCAGGATATCAAATCAAAGTGGATGGACCAATGGAAGAGATTTATTCTTGATCTAGATGACTTAAATAACATAGATTTAAAGTGTGGAATAAACACCGGCCGTGTAATATCAGGAAATCTAGGTGCATTATGTGGGTTAGACCAGATAACCGCAATAGGCACTCACGTTAATTTGGCTAGCAGATTTTGCGATCTTGCCAAAGGTGGACAGATTCTCGTGTCTTCAACTACAAAAAATCATATAGAACGCAGCTTCGAGATCAATCACATTGGAAAGTATCCGATTAAGAATATAGGAAATTATGATGTATTTGAAATAATAGGAACTTCGTCATTGGAACAAGATCCTGTTATTCAAGTTCTTGAACTAGGACATGGAGAAGTTGTAGATTGGAAAATACCATCTAAAATCGTACGAGGTGAGCCTACTAAAATCTTTGCTAAATTTTTGGGAAGTGTAGATTTTGGATTTTTTACTTTTTGTATAACGGATTCAATTGGGCAAGTTCGATTTTTTGAGGACAAGTCAAGTATAGATACTTATTTAAATATTGGAAAACTCCATGTTAAAAATGATATCTATTTAAATGAATGGGAATTTACTATTCCAACTTATCTAAAGCCAGGAAAATGTAAAGCTGAAGTTGCAATGTATGAAGACACAAATAGGCTAATGAATGAAAGAAATCGTGTTGCATTTGCTCAAAAGGAAATTCTTCTGGTTTGACAATTAACATTATAGATAATTGTAAATAAGGATTCAAACTATCTTGGCAACATGTACTGTAGTCAAATTCGATAAAGACTAAGAATAACTCTTATCTCATAATATTTTTTACTAGTCTCTTTAATTGCATGTAGAATATAGATATGGAATCAATCCTTCTTTATTTTGTCCTTTGTTTGAGACAATTTCAGTAAGAATATCATCATTATCTAGTATTACCTATCATTAATCTACCAATAAATAAAAACAAAATATTTATATACTATGGGGCCAGTGGGATTTGAACCTTCTATCAAGTATGACCAGTTAGTTTTTACTTAAAATATTACAAACACCTTGATTTTTATATAATCCACTTTATCAGAGAACGTTGTTAAATAATATTTATATGAAAATTGACATACCAGTTTTCTTAGTATGATGAATGATATGTTGAATCCAGAAATTGAAGAAGTATGATGAATGATATGTTGAATCCAGAAATTGAAGAAGTATGATGAATGATATGTTGAATCCAGAAATTGAAGATCTAAACCAGAAAGCCGAACAATATTGCCAACTTCTTTCTAATGTACACAATGAAATTAGTAAAGTAATTGTAGGTCAAGATAAAATCATTGTCAAATTAATATTGGCATTGTTGTCAAAGGGCCATGTATTATTAGAGGGAGTTCCAGGTCTTGCCAAAACTTTATTGATTAAGACATTATCAGAATGCATTGATTCCAATTTTGTGAGATTACAATTCACTCCTGATTTATTGCCCGCAGATATCATTGGAACCAAAATTTACGATCATAATTCTACCTCCTTTAGGACAGTAAAAGGACCAATCTTTTCTAATTTTGTTTTAGCGGATGAAATAAACAGAGCCCCTCCAAAAGTCCAATCGGCATTATTAGAAGCAATGCAAGAAAAACAAGTAACCATACAAGGAGAGACGTTTCCACTTAAGGAACCATTTTTTGTTATGGCTACCCAAAATCCTATTGAATCAGAAGGTACCTACAAGCTACCTGAAGCACAAATTGATAGATTCATGTTTAAACTGTTGATTTCGTATCCTCGAAAAGATGAAGAATCAAAAATTATTCATAGATTCACAGAAGGCATTGATGTTAAAATACAAAAAACAATCTCTGCTGATCAATTAATAGAAATTCAAAAATTCAATCACCGAATTTATACCGATCAAAAAATTCGTGACTATGTTGCACAGATTGTTGACGCGACAAGACATCCAGAAGATTATGATATTGATATTGACAATAAGATAGAGTATGGTGCATCACCACGGGCATCTCTCTGGCTTACAGTTGGTGCAAAATCCAATGCAATCCTTAATGGAAGGGGATACGTAATTCCACAAGATATTCAAGATATTGCGTATGATGTACTACGACATAGAATTATTCTTACCTATGAGGCAGAAGCTGAATATATTACTAGTGATCAAATAATTAAAACTATTCTCGAGAAAATTCCTGTTCCTTAGGTGTTGTTATAATCATCTAAAAGTGATCCAATGAACCAAACACAAGAAATTCTAAAACAAATCAAAAAACTAGAAATTTCTACAAAATATTTAGTGAATGAATTACTAACTGGAAATTATCACTCCACATTTAAAGGACAAGGCATTGAATTTTCAGAACTTCGAGAATATAGGTCAGGAGACGATATACGTTCTATAGATTGGAACGTTACTGCTAGATACAATCAACCTTACGTTAAAGAATATGTTGAAGAACGAGATCTGCAAGTATACTTTCTTTTAGATATTTCCGGTTCTGGAAGTTTTGGAAACAAAATTCCTAAAAAAAGAAAAGCTTTAGAAATTGTAGCAAGCTTGATGTTTGCAGCACTGAAAAATAATGATAATATTGGTATTTTTTTATTTACTGATAAAATTGAAAAATTTATTCCTGCAAGAAAGGGGAAAAAACATGTTCTGCAAATTCTAAGCTCAATCATTTCTTTCCAACCACAATCAAAGACTACTAACTTGAAAACAACATTCGTTCAAGTCTCTCAAATTCTAAAAAAACGCTGTATTTTGTTTATACTTTCGGATTTTTTTGATTCAAATGATTATCTAAAACCGTTAAAAATATTGAGGAGAAAACATGATGTCATTATATTAAAAATCTCTGATGTACGTGAACAAGAAATTCCAAAAATAGGATTAATCCAGCTTGAAGATGAAGAAACAGGAGAACAGATTCTTGTTGATACATCTGATCCTCTTTTTCAAAAGAAATACACAGAGATTGTATCAAATAATGAGTCACAATTGATTTTAAATTTAATAAAATTGAAAGCAGATTTTATAAAGATTTTATCTGATGAAAAATACGAGATCCCCTTAAGAAAATTCTTTAAAAAAAGAATTAGGAGATGATAATGATTTTGGCTGGATTCGATTCTCAGATTGTTTTAATTGCGCTTCTTGTTATTCCTGGATTATATTTTCTATATTATAAAATAATATCTAAAAAGAGAAAGGAAGCGATAAAATTCAGTAATTTAGAATTTATTAAATCTGCAATAGGAAATAAAGGAAAATCTCGGAGAGATTTATGGTTATTTTATCTATCTTTGGCAACAATTGGAATGATGATTATAGGATTTGCTAATCCACACATACCGCTGGAACAAAGTAAAGAAGGAGTAAATGTAGTACTTGTGATTGATGTTTCAGGCAGTATGCAAGCAACAGATTATAAACCTGACAGGCTTGAGGCTGCAAAAAATTCTGCAAAAATTCTTGTGGAATCATTACCACCTAAAGATAATGCTGGAATTGTAATATTTGAGACAGGTGCAACTACTGCAGCGTATCTGACTCCAAATAAGGACAAAGTTATAGAAAAACTCTCTAATATTGCTCCTACAAACGGTGAAACGGCTATTGGTGATGGATTAAGTCTGGGAATTGATATGGCAACCTCTATTCAAAATAAGAAAAAAGTTGTGATTTTACTCAGCGATGGAGTAAGTAATGCAGGAGTAATCTCTCCATCAGAAGCCGTATCTTTTGCAAAATCAAACAATATTCAAGTTTACACAATTGGTCTTGGTTCTGAAGAAAAGACTGTTCTTGGTTATGATTTTTTTGGTAGACCGCAATATGCAGAATTAGACGAAGATACACTTAGAGCTATTGCAGAGCAGACAGGTGGCAAATATTTCAGATCTGTTGATATTAAAACATTAAATGAGATTTATCAAAATATCAGTACTGATATAAAACGTGAAAAAGAAGAAACTAACATTAAAGATTGGTTTTTTGTATTTGCATTTGGTATTTTCTTTTTACAGATCTATTTGAGATATGGTAGAGGTAGAATAATTCAATGAAAATATTTGTTTTACTATTATTATTTTTTATTTTTCTAGTTTCCTTCCAAGCTGTTTATGCACAAGATATTTTGTTCTCAACTGACCAAACTGAATATTATTATAAGATTGGAGAAGAGGCTATAATTCCAATTGAAATAAACAGTACTTATGGAAAACAAATTTCTGGCATGTTACAATACACTATAACACAGCAAATCAGCCAGGGAAATATTCAATTCTCAAATTCTAATTCAGAAGCAAAATCTCTTGTAATAAATGAAGAAAACCAAAAAATTTCTTTGGATTTAGGTACTTCTGATACTCCTTCTATTTTAACCCTGAATCTAAATTTTAATTATAATGAAAACGGAGATAGAACTGTTTCTCTAGGTCCTATAATATTTCACTTTGTACCTGATGCTTCTCAAAAAAAT
>JANWKP010000064.1 GCA_025451315.1 Nitrososphaerales archaeon
CCGATTGTTGTGGTAAGATTGTTACTGGTAAGATTGTTACTGGTAAGATTGTTACTGGTAAGATTGTTACTGGTAAGATTGTTACTGGTAAGATTGTTACTGGTAAGATTGTTACTGGTAAGATTGTTACTGGTAAACTTATCGATAGTATCGGTCAATTGATTAGAGGTATCTGCATAGTCTATATCATCCAATGTTACCACACACTCTCTAGTTTCCCCTGAACCTATAATGCCACTACATCCTGCTGATAACGTGGGCTTATATCCAGTGAAGTTATTTATTTTGACTTCGTACGGTCCTCGTTGTATAGATACAGATTGGCCATCTGGGTTACCGGAAAATGAATTCGGAGTTGCCTGTGTACCATTAACTGATAGAGTAAAATCTTTTGTTTGTTGAGATCCGCCATTATCATTAATCACCTGTGCCACTATATTTAGAAGGGTTGCAGATGTAAGTGATTCTTTTTGAATTGGATTGGCAAATATATCCACTTCATTGATACTCGCCCAATCATTTACACTATTTCCAGTAACAGTAATTCGAAGATACTTACCAACTGTGTCTGGAATATCATATACTTCAATGTCGTCAGTAGTATAAGAATTGGTGGTTGAAAAAACCTGTCTAAAATCATAACCATCTTGAGATACTGAGACTACGAAATCAATGTAGCGGATATTTCCTTTATACCAAGAAATTCCAATATCACAAATTTGTTTTTCTTGTCCTAGATCGAATTGTAACCATGAACCTAATCCTAGATTAGACCATTTTGTGGAAAGATCATTGTCGACTGAATTCCCTTGGGTAGTATTAAGTGAACTACCTATTGACGATATTTGATCGACTGGGATATTCAATGGTGAACAAGGGGAAGGAGAGCCAGGAACTCTTGGGTTATTAATATCAATTTCAGATATACTAGACCAATCATTCATTGAATTATCATTAATTGTGATTTTAAGGAAGCGGGTTTTGACATCAGGAATATCAAACTTTTCAGGTCCATCTGTAAGTCCACTGCTAGTTTCAGAAAATAGATTACTAAAAATTTCTCCATCTGCAGATGTAGATATTGTGAAATTAACCTTCCTCTGATCACCTTTATACCAAGTTATATCAATATCACATATTTCCTTATCCTTACCTAAATCCATTTGAACCCAAGAATTAAGTCCATATTTAGACCACCGTGTGGATTCATTACCATCGATTGCGTTGAGTTCTGTATTATTTCCAGCATAGCCTATTGACGTAACATCAATAGGTTTTTCAGGTTTACAAGATGTATTATCACCAAATGACACAAATACTAATTGATTATCTATATTGAATTTGTTTTGTGTATATGCATCGTAAACCTCTGCAGTAGTAAGAGATCTATCCCAAATACGAACTTCATCTATGTCTCCCACATACAACTTGTCTTTGAAGAGAGAGTTGGCAGCAATAGCAATCCTATTTTTTCCAGCAATATCAGGTTTTGCATTCTTGGCATTTATACTATGATCTAACACACCATCAATAAACAACTTCAGTAATGATCCATCATAAGTTACTGTAGCGTAATGCCACTTATTGTCATTAACTGGTTTTTTAGAAGTAACAAAATAATTTGAAGAGTCTTTTGCTTCAAATCCTGCTTGAAGATGACCTAGATAGGTTATCCAAAATCCATAGTTCATATTTTCACCAGGTGCTTCGGATCCGAACCCTCCTTTATTAACTAAAAATGAAACGTGTGGTTCAGTATTATTCGTTTTGAACCAAAGAGCAATTGAAAATTGATTTAAGTCAAATAATTCTGAATCTTTAACATATTTAAAATTATCACCTGTAAAGGTTCCAAATTTTCCAATTTGTGCTTCTACACTATTCATTTGAAAGAGATTTGAAGAAACAATAGCAAATGAAATTAGAAAAGAAATTATAATTAATCTAATCATTTTATTTTCATAATTTTTATAACTTGTTGTCATTATCTTCTCACCAAGAATTAGTCAAATAAATTTCTTTTAACACTTTCAGAAATTTACAAAGATATCCTATAATACGTTTTACCAACAATAGTTGATAAAAATATAAAATAAATTTACTCATTCTAAAAGAATAAATAAAAAAACTATATTTCACATCATTATACATTATTCTCTTCGTTTTGCCAATGATAACAAAACTTCCTTACCAAAGTCAGAAGTCAGTTTTTTTTCTTCCATCATTCCGCACTCGATGCACTTAACTGTATTATTAAATTTGATAGTATCACCTCCACAGATATAACACATACAATAAACTATCCCGAAATCTTTATCACTTATAGTAGCATGAGCAGAAGAGTTTAACAAACTAAAGATCCTTCCTCTTACTATGTCTCCAACTCTATAGATAAGCTTTGGTCTTCTCTCACCTCGGTCTCTCCTAGAATTCCATCCACCTGATTCTGAAGCTATTCTCGTAGATGCAATTGCAGATAGACCTGAAGAAAACTTTTTATTGTTCAGATACAAGATGCGTATAGAAATCATACTACCAAATAACATTTCTATATATCCTACTATAACATCACCTATTTTTGGAAAGCGGGCTTGTTTGATTCTTTCTATTGCAACTTGTCTCTTTTTAAAATCATATTCTTTTTTCCCAAAACCCAAAGATCTTATAGAACCATCTACAACAAAAGTATTTTTTCCACTTTCAAATTCTTCAATAAAGGCAACATGTTCACCAGGAAATATAACATCATAATTCTCTTTTTTCTTAATCATTTAAGAAATGTATATATCTTAAAGTTATAATTGTTATTTTTTTAGCTTCTAGTTAGGTTAGACAAATGATCACTCTCACAATACTTAATTTAATAATAATTGATATGTTATTATTATAAAAAAAATTCCAACGAAAATTAAACTTATTCCAGCAACAAATAGCAATCTGAAATTACCATTTCTTAACTCCCTTTTTAAAGTGTCAAATTTTAAAAACTTTAGCACTTTTCTAACTAATTATTAAAAGGACTTCCAACTTAAAATAGTATTTATTATTACTGCTCTCTTATACTTTCTAACTTTGAAACTACTTGCCACAGTGATGTTCTGATATATGATTCCATATGTCTATTTTGAGTTAAGCTATCGAGCATACTAACTGCATTAGCTGCCCTAACTGATATACTCCCATTTTTTTCTTCTTTTAATATATCATAAATATCTTTTATTTGGTTGCGTATAACCCTGGGAAGATCTTTATTTTCCTTGAAAGATTCCAAAGTTGAAATTGTACTTTCAAGCCTTTCTGTATTTTCTTTATCACGGATTTCTTTTTTTGATCTCATAATAGCAAATTAAACCTCGATTTTATGGAGAATAAAAACTAGTTCACTATTACTTATATATATGTTTTTAATTCAGATAAATTTAAATGAACAGTAAAATATTCAAAGAGATTTAGTGTATAGATTAAATATTCCTAAATATCTAGATTACCTATGGAATGTGCAGTTTATGATACATATGTAACAAAAAAAGATGGAAAAATTATGCATTTTGATGTGATTGTAGAAGCTAGTACTCCGCAGGAAAAAGCAATTGAATATGGAAAGGAATTTTTGGAACAAGTAGGCCAGGGTGATCAGACAATGACCCAAGAAGAATGCCAATTTTGTCATGTTCAGGAAGCTCCGCCGGTAGTTGCTAAGGATATTGAAAATAGGGGCTACTTTATTCAAAAAATGGAAGGGTGTCCATAATTTTTTCTTATTTATTTAATATTCTTCAATTTATAAAATTATAACTCACAAACTATTGTATATGCAAGTTTTAGCAATACTATTCAATTGATATGGATTATAATTTTACAAATCTATCAAATGCATTTGATCATCTAAACAAATTTCGAGCCTACTCATTGTCAAAGCACCATGAGCGGTATCTTTTTCCTTATATATGTGGAACATATTTTTCTTACCGCAAAGTAGATATCTTGAGAATAAAAGCAATAGCAGATGCACTTAATAATAAATCAGCTGATCTTATAAAATATTTAGAAGTAGGTTGTGGCAATGGAGATTTTCTTGAAAAGGTGAGAGAATATCTTCCTAATGCAAAAGGAATCGAAAGTAATATAGATTTATTTTATTCATTTGGTAAAATAAAACCAGATTATATAGAAATAACTGATGCGAAATATGGTATAGATGAGTACAAGGATATTATATTTGTTGGATGGATGGACCCTGGACAAGATTATAGAAATAATATAGCAGATAAAACAGATATCATAATAACTACACTTGATTCTGGTTTAAGTTTAGCTGCAGAATATGAAGGACATGATTTCAAAAAAATAGTAAAATGGATTACACCATCCTGGGAAGACGTAAATATTGAAATTAATAACCATTTCTATTCAAATCTCGATTCTGAAAATTTACAATTCCTTTCAAATTTAAGAGGAGCACATAATTTTTGGTATATCTATTCTAAAAACGATATAAAAAGCGGTTTATTAATAGATGCTCTAAAAAAACAAATACAAGAAGAAAAAAAAGAAGACAAGACTTTATCGTACGATTTTGAAAAGATTCTCGATGAATGCGGATTTTCATTTCTTCAGTCTCTAGATAATAACAGTTTAAACACTAAAACCAAATTATGGGAAATAGATTTTCTCAACAATATAGAACATAACAAGACTTAAAGTAACCATACATATTAGTATCATAGACTAATAATGGAAATTAAAATTTTAGGAGCTGCTAAGGAGGTAGGTCGTTCTGCATTCTTAGTCAGTAATGAAAACTCTAACATTTTATTGGATTATGGAGTTCTTCTCAAAAAAGAGCCTCAATTTCCGCTTCATGTTAAACCAAAAGATTTAAACGCTATTGTATTATCTCACGCCCATTTAGACCATTCAGGATTTCTCCCTTCTTTATTTTTATCCTCATCTAATTTTCCTGTTCTTGCGACTCATCCTACTATTGAATTATCTCAATTACTAATTGAGGATATGATAAAAATTTCTGGATTTTATCTTCCTTTTGAAAATATTGATTTAGACAGAATGGTAAAATCCCATAAAAATTTAGAGTATCGAGAACCATATAATATAAAAGAAACATACGTAACACTTTATGAGTCTGGACATGTTTTAGGAGGCTCAACAATTGTTGTTGAAAATAAAGGAAAAAAAATATTTTATACTGGAGATATTAATACAAGGGGGTCTAAAATTTTGAGACCTGCTGATTTAGATATTGATGAAATAGACCTAATGGTAATTGAAAGTACTTATTCACAAACTAATCAAATGCCTAGACCACAGTCCGAAAAAGAGTTATTAGAATTTGCATATAAAATAATTGATAACAATGGTACATTATTTATTCCGGCTTTCTCAGTGGAAAGAGCTCAAGAGATAGCTTGTGTTTTTAAGGCCAATAAATTTCCTCATAAAATCGTTATGGATGGAATGGCACTTAAAGTTAACGAAATCATGTTAAAATATCCTGAATATATAAGAGATCCCATTGTTTTTAAAAAATATATAGAAGAGGTAGAATGGGTTAGGGAGTGGAAAAATAGACGAAGAATGGTTAAAGAACCTTGTGTAATTATTTCCCCTGCCGGAATGTTAGTTGGAGGATCTGCTATTTTTTATATGCAAAATATTATGATGTCGGATAAGAATGGTATTGCTCTTGTTTCTTTTCAAGGGGAAAATACACCCGGAAGAATGTTACTTGAAAAAGGTACTTTTAAATTAAATGGAAAAATAAAAAAATGTCTAGCGGAAGTGAAACAATTTGAATTTTCAGGTCACAATAGTAGAGACGAATTATTTGAAATACTAGACAATATAAAAGGAAATCCTAAAGTCCTGACGGTTCATGGAGATGGGAATTCTTGTATAAAATTTGCAGAAGAAATAACTGAGAAATATGGATTTGATGCTATTGCTCCTGATTCTGGCGATATCTTTAAAATTTAACTTAAAATAGGCCTTGTTAACTTAAGATTAATTCACCTATGTTCACAAATGAGACTTTATTTCTAATAGTTGTATTATACAAATAGATAAACAACTTTAGACAATTGTATACGTGTTTTAGATCACAATTTCTCCTTTGGTTGGTACTACAATAAGGATAGTAATCATCAAAACTCTCAGTTCTATCTATCATTGAAGTATTGCATTACTTTCTATCAGACTTTTCTCTAAAGAAAAATGTAAATTATGGTTTAGATATAAAAAGTTGGATACTTGAGGATCCCATGTTCCACCATCTGTATACACTGTATGTTTGCCATATATGGAGATGGAGAGATCTGATAAAATTCTCTGCTAAAAACATGTATCTTTCATTGGAAATATGTATTCCTAGTATAGTTCTATGAACTGGTTCAGTACAAATCCATAACCAGTATTTGGTTACCAATCTGGATAACTGTTTCATCTATTATAAAAGCTGAAATTCTTTTCCTTTTGTTATAGATATTGCATGACCAAATCTCTGGATCCAATTCCATATATAAATATGACTCCGTTTCCCAACATCGAATATATCTAATACTTTAACGCTTAAAAAATAATAAATATAAAAGTAATTGAATATAATAGTTCAAACATTGATAATAAAAAATACAGATCCATTTAAACTTAAAAGATGTACTTCTTGTAAAAAAGACATTATATTAAACGTAAAATATTTTACCTATCCATTATCACTTCAATATTTTTGTATTGGATGTGCTCAAAAGGAAATTCCGAAAATAATAGATACATTACAAAATGATTTAAAAAAAATAAATAATTAGAAATTCAACATTTTTTCTAAATATGACTAATGAGACTTAAAATGATGGTTACATATAACAAAATGAATATTGTTCCTGTAGATCCACTAAGATCAATTAACAGTGGCCAGGTTTTTCTATGGGAGAAATATAACAATTCTTGGTACGGAATAGATGGAAATTATGTACTAAAATTAACTCTCAATAATAAAGAATTATACAAATTTAATGTAAATATAAAGCATCGTATAGAATTAGAGCATATTGAGATTGATTATAATTCTTTTCCAGAAAATAAGAATTGGATTTATCAATATTTTAGATTATACGATAACCAAGAAAAAATAAACAAAACATTATCAAAGGATCAAATTATTTTCAACATTTACAAGAAATATAGAGGTTTAAGATTAATACGACAAGATCCTTTTCAATGTATCATTTCTTTTGTCTGTGCGAGTAACACTAATATAAAAAGAATAAGATATATGCTTAAAAACATTTCAAGAAAATTTGGTAAAAAAGTAACCTACGACGGTATAGATTTTAATTTATTTCCTAATGTAAATGAATTGAGCGAAGCATCTATTCAGGACTTAATCGAATGTGGTTTGGGATATAGAGCTAAATTTGTTAGATCTATATCAAATGAAATCAAATCTAATCTTGATCTAAAGTCATTAAAAGATATGGAGTATCTTGATGCAAAATCAGAATTAACTAAACTTTATGGAATAGGTAACAAAATTGCTGATTGTATTCTTCTATTTTCATTAGAAAAAACAGAAGCATTTCCAATAGATATTTGGGTGTACAGATCCTTATGCCAATATTATGGATGGATGTTTGAAAACATCAGTGTGAGAAAAAATAAAAAAATATCAGAAAAGGAGTACAAATTAGTTCTTAAGAAGATTAATGAATATTTTGGAGAATACTCAGGTTACGTCCAACAATACCTATATTATCATATCAGGGATTCCAATAAAAGAAAGTGGTAACTTGAAGAAATAAAAATTTTTAGATGATAGGAATTCAGTTAACGAGCATCGGTAAGATTCAATGTAATTTGATTGTTTTCTTTTCTGAGAGAATCTATGGTACCAAAAACATCGATATCATCTATTGTAGATGAGGCGTCTACAAAAATAGAATATCTATTAAGATCTTTTGTAGAATTGGATAAGGGAATTATTAATTGAACCGTTTGATTTTCACTAACTGTAAAAGTTGTTTGATCTTGAGAGATTTCAGAATCTGTAGACTTATCTCTCAATTGGGCATTGACGTCCCAAGTTTGGGCTAAAAATTTGTCAGCATTAATCAGTTTAACTATCACGCTCATTTCAGAATCTTGAGAGTAACTATCAATTAAAGAAAAAATTGATAAAACTAAGATACCTGTTATTAGTAATATAGTAGGATTACAAGAATTATGATCCATGAATATCATAAAATAAACATCTATTTATATAATTCACTCAAATTTTAGATTCTCTTTTGTAAATTCTTACAATATTATGATCGAGAAAAAATAGTGATTTCATATTTTTTTTGATGACAAATAATAAAAGTGAATTATTTTGTAATCGGTTAGTTTTACTCCATAAATAGACAAATTTAGATATTCATACATCTTCAGAGTATATTTCTTAAACTCATATTACTAATATTTCAGTAGATTTTTTTCTTATAGGTTAATTATAATTTGGATAGGCAAGAGATAAACAGTATGGGTAGAATCTAATATGAATTGGTTTAACACTATACTAATTCATTCATATTTTATTTATATATGCACCACTCGTAGTTTAATTTCATATGATTCTGTTGTTTTTAAGCATATCATTTGAATGAAATTTCAACCTCATATTTTTGTACTAGAATTCCTTATATTAAATACATAAAAACATTATAATAGATAAATTTTTTTATTGTAATACAAATATCAATACATCAATTGTTTGAAAAGAGAAGAAAAAATTGGAAATGTGAATATGATGAAACTGTCTACAAAATTTACGATTGGAACAATAATCTTGCTGGGTATTTCTATCCAAGTTATAATATACAAACAAAGAGTGAAATGGAAGAAGAAGAAATTATTGTGAGAATGAATGAAAATAAGGAAAAAATACATAGTGGTCATTTAATGGTTCCATTTTTAAAATTAGACCTTTTAGATATTGATTATCTGAATATAGATGATGCTATTTCCCGCTTACAAAACAGTATTCAAAGAGCCATCGTATGGCAGAAATGGATTGAAAATAATAAAACGAAATTTAATTTAACTCAGAGTTTGGTTTGTACATCTAGAGAAGATAGAAATCTGTTGGCAATACTTTTTAAGATCAATACAGAATTAGTATTGGATGAGAAAGTAATTGTAAAAGAAATTACACCTCTACTCGATCAGTTACATATGGATAAATTATTATGATTCTCCTTTAAGAATATTAATACATTACAAAATTACTAATACATTTATTAAAAATGTGGAGAACAGTACATATAACAATACATATTCTCTGCTTGCAATGAATTAGAATACCAATAAAGATGTAGGTTTAAAAATGTTGAAGAATTTTCAATTTGTAAAAATTAAACTTAACGAAACGTCTAACTCATATAATTTAGGTTATTGATGCCTTGTTGCATAACTCAGTATTCCTAACACATTTAGCTAACATCTCTTAGTCAATATACATGTGAACTGGAACAAGTACAATGAATCTCTTGTTAAACGGGGAGAAGTATTACTTGATTTTGACG
>JANWKP010000065.1 GCA_025451315.1 Nitrososphaerales archaeon
TGATGGATCAACGTATCATACGGAGGAGCTGTACGATTCTACCCTTGGGCGCAGTAGATTCTATCCTTGTGGGCTGGCAAGAGCCTCATGCGGGCAAATATATCCTCCAAGACAACTGACATATTCTAACAAATCCTTGCATGGCTTTACCGAACTAAATAGAATCCAAGGAATGGCGTTGGCAGATATCGACAAATGCAATGAAGGATACTCTATTGATGCAATCGCAATAAACAATGAAAAAAAAACATCATGGAAAATTGGCAGCCTGAAAATAGAATCAGATTATCACGATAATAAAAAGCGCATTACTGCAAAATATGTCAATGAAAAGGAGATATGGATACAATGGAATCTAAAACAATTTAATTTCTGCTGGGAAGATATGCCTTCTCCCCCTTCCTCCCCTTTGTTTGAGAAAGTAACTACAGGATTTATTGCTCAGCTAGAAAAATATTATTCAAAACCACAGGATAACAAATGGTTGGTGGAGAAAATCAAAAATGATGACATATGGATATGGTTGCGTTATGTTTCAAAACAATTTAATTTCTGCTGGGAAGATATACCCTCTGCGTCCGATGAAGTAACTACAGGATTTATTGCTCAGCTAGAAAAGTATTATTCAAAACCACAGGATAACAAATGGTTGGTAGAGAAAATCAAAAAAGAAAAATTCGAATCCTGCAAAGAAGGTGATGACGGTGATGATAAAAATAATTTTAACTGTATCGATGTCATAAGAATCTATTACGCTGGAAAAAAATCATTTTATGTCATATTTAACAAAAAGTTGCAAAGGGCAATTCTTTATTTAGGAAACAAGAAAATTTATGAATTTGATGTACAGGTAGAGAATGGAAAAACATACATCTATTCCAAAGTTATATTTTTAAAGCCAAGCCATTTCAAAGCTGTACGGCTAAAAGGGGATTTTGGAGAAGAATCAGCGGAGGATTTAATGGACGTTGGCATTAATGGCACCAAAAAATCCCAAGAGGGCATAATCAGAAAAATAGTGGAGAGTGTTTTAGTTTCGACAGCAGCAGCAGCAACAGCAACAACAACACCACGGCCCCAAAAAAATTATCTAATACAAAAAATAGTGAAGCGAGAGGGTACTTTTTTTGGGAAAAACAACACCTTTGAATTTGATGTAGACATCATTTTAAGCCAACCTGGTGTTGCTGCTGCTGCTGCTGCTGATAATGATGGTGGGGACAATGATACTTCTGTCAAACTGTCAGAAATCGTTGATGAAATAACAAATGCAATAAAACAGTACTATTTATTTGAAAATGAGGGTGTGTTGATGTTCCGCATCTCAGCAACCTCTTATGACCGTACCACCTTCCCGCTTTGTGAGCTAATACTTACTAATGCCTCAGGCAAAAGCATACTTGTTTATCTTCCGCAAATTATATTGGGTAAAATAAAACCTGAACATTATCTTTATGTAACAGCTGATGGCTCTACATCTTTTGATCCATCTTTATTCAAACCAGCAAGATTATCCGCCGGCCAGGTTATTCCGATGTGTAAAAAGTATCCTCTACAGCAAAGGATTCCAACTTTTGTAAATCTTTCAGATTGGCAGTCTGCAAATAATATTCCGTATGGGCAGCTTGGGATAGATCCCGACCATGGACGGTTTGCCTTTTCCCCATGCGAGCATGATCAGATAAAAAACGTTACAGCTGATTACAATTATGCTTTTTCAGGTGAGACGGGAGCTGGAACTTTTGAGAGAAGAGCAACTTTAAAAAGCCCCACAATTTGGGTGACAAAAAGAGGACACGTGCCTTACATGGAAGCGTTTCCTTCGCAAACATTCAGATCCGTTGATGAGGCTTTTTATTTTTTGAAAAAAAGTGAGCGAGTTGATGGTAATGATTGTGATGACAATAATGATTGTGATGACAATAATGATTGTGATGACAATAACAGTTATTGCTATTATGGTGATACAGTTATACAGATAGATGACAGTTCCATTTACCCGCAAAATTTAGGCTTGAAATTAAAAAAAAGGGGAAACAATTTTGCCTTACAGGCAGCAAACCGCTGTGTTCCTACATTGCAACTTAGTGAGGGAAATGAGGAGAAAAAAACTCCAGGCAAGCAAAAAAAACTAGATTTTGGTTGTTTCATGGAATCTATAGATATTAACGGAATATTTATCACCGGAGGCCAATTGAACTTTACTGGTAGTTTTAGAAAGTTAACATTGATCTATTGCTCTATCGACCCAGGGTATGAAGGTAAAAAATTTCCAAGCCTTGAGGTAGCTTTCGACAACGCCAAAGACTGCAACATATCTCAATCAAAGAAAATATCTCTGATAGGGACAATTGCAGGTGGATTTGTGCTTGATAAATCAGTTACCTGTCTTTCGCTAGTTGATTCTACAATTGAAAACCTTGGGGGCTCGGCAATTTTCATAAAACCCTGCATTATTGCCAAAACAAAAAACAACTCAAATTTAACGTTAAAAGCGGTCCGTTCAGCCATACTTAGTCAACATGAAGATCCGTATTTTCTTGAGTTAGATGATATTTGCTGTACTGATTCTCTATTGATGCCCAAGTTGAAGGTGTTTGATAGGTGCGGAAACAGTCACATTCGATTTAGCAGGTTCGATGAGAACTCTATCCTTATGAAAAAATTAAATAAAGAAAAAGAAGGGGAAGGTGAGGAAAGCGCGGAAAAAACAAGGGGAAGAATATTTGAATATGTGTATCATTGCACATCCGATAGGCCCGTTTTCATATCTACAAATTTTTCCGATCCCACATACTTGCACCTTGATTCCTCTTCTACCTCAAAAGAGATATTAGAAGGAGCTGAGAATGACTTGGAGATGGGTGTATTCAACAAGAATGCGCAACCTCTTATGATGAGAAACTTGAAAGTGAGGGTGAGGGAATTTCTGCCAATTGGAATTAAAACTAACATAGTAGAGGTTGATTAATAATATTGGAGTGTGGTAGGTTGAAATGAATATTAAGGGGGATTTCTCAAGTGCAAAAGATAGCAAATATGCTGCCAACTTTATGCAGCAAGGAAGGGTGCTTCTTGATGCCGATTATAATGAAAACGTAAGAGCCTTTTTGAATATGATGTGGAAAGAATCAAAAGACATGTTTGGGGAGGCTGCATGCCTGGGTGATTCCTTCAGAATCGGAACAGACATTCCTATAGACCATATGGTTGAACCAAAACTTTGGGAACAAATCGATACTTATGATGGTAAACGAAACAATGATCATAGTTGTATATTTCTCAACACCAGTGACGTTCCCTGCCCGCATCCAAATTCCAGATACGAAAGAGGGTCCCTGTATGTTGAAAAAACAAACGGAATACAAAGAAAGTTCAATAAACTGGATCTTTCAAAATTCAGGTATATTTTTGTTCGATTCAAGTTTTTGGAATCCATGAGTGAGGAGGATGAGAAAGACCTCAAAAAGGATTCCCTGTTAAAACTAAATATAAAATTGGCGCTATCGTCATCATCATCCCAACAACAAACAATTGATGAAAACACTACGCATGCCTACCTTGGCCAGATCGGCGAGTTTGATGAACATGATGCAGGGGGTTTTTATCAAGTGAAGTTTGATATTCTGCAAAGCATTACATTAATGTCAGATGAGAAAAAACAGGAGACTCTCGATTTGTCAAATATTGCAAAGTTGTCAATTACATGGGGTAATAATGTTAATGGGGCTCCAATAATCATAGGCCTAATCAGTGGGGAGCCATTTGTTACTGTTGTAGGTACCGATACTGTGGATGATGCTTCAAACTGGATAACGGATTTGAGCAGCTATTCATCAGTATCCTCAATTTATCCGACTTCTTCTGCTGCATCTGAAAAAAACTTTAATCTTGAAACATTTAACCACAAGCCAACAATTAGAAAAAGGGCTGGTTTGAATCAGTTGATATGGGAGTTTTCAAACCACAAAAACTTTAACGGATTGAATCTCTTGAGATTTGCATTAAGCAATATTGCCTCGGATTGTATGCCGTTGCTTTTTATTCTGGACTCTAATGGAAAAAAAGCAGAATTTAGCGCGACAAAAGAAAATGATCTGAGTAATCAACTATGGAGTTTTTACACCGTAAACCTTGAGGACCCTAAAAAACAAGCAAGGACGGAAGAAGATGAAAGAGATGATGAGCAAAAAGAAAAACAAGATTTTGAATACGATTTATCCCAAATCAAAACTATAGGTCTTGAGAATCTTCCAGAAAAAGATCTTTATGTGTCTGAAATATTGGGGGAAATCAATTTCAAAAATGATTTTATTGTTTCGGGGGATTTTGCGTTAAATCATGCTGCCAGGATGTACGTTGGCGGAATCCCGTGTGACATTGACAATTGGGAAACGTATCTCAACCAAAAAAATTCTCTGTATGTATCCGATATTGTTGCTTCCTCCCCTCCCTTCCCCCCATTATCAAAAGATGGGCATGCTAGCAAACGTGAGCGCAGTGCCAAAAATTCTGCATCTCTAATGGTCTACTGCGACGTGTGGCACAAAGGCGTTACTCACATTGAAGACCCTACCATAAGGGAAATTGCGTTAGGGGGCCCTGACACCACCACAAAAATAATAACAATATGTCAGATCAAAGTAAAAGAACTTGCAAACAATGTTGAAATTGCAGAAAAAATACGGATTGCTAAAGATGAGCTAGCAAACATAAAACAATACAAGTCATGCAGGCTAAGCACATTCAATGGCAATTTCGATTCAAATGCAACAGCTATTGGGAATCCATATGACCATAGCAGCAGTAGAGGTAGCAGCAGCAGCAGCAGCCGTCCTGGCGATTACAATGGTAACATTGTAAATCCATCCTTGGAAAACAGTCTATATAGAATTCAAATCCATGATAGTGGAATCAATATTGATGATAAATCCACATTCAAGTGGTCAAGGAACAATGCCTCAACGACCTTTAAAGTCAAAAAAGTATATGAGTTTGAAGTGACACTGGAAAATGCAAACAGGAACCTAAATGGTATATTCAAGATTGGTGATCTGATTGAAATAATTGATGATGTTGACGAACTTTCAGAACAACCAAAAGGTCAACTTAGGAGAATTACTGACATCGATATGTCTAATAAAAAACTATCATGGGGTCAAACCTCAAATCCTGATTATACTGCTTCTTCTTTTTCTGGGAAAATGCATCTTCATGATGCAGTCAAAACTCAAACTCAAACAGGTAAAGGACACCATCCAAGGTATCACAAGGAAAACCACCCCAAGATAGTATTATGGGATGGTGTACAATTTGTTAATTCCAAAATAAGAGAACAGGTGGAAAAAGAAGAACATGGGGAGGACAACTCTGTTACCCTTTATGACTCGTCTTCCTCATCAGGCTCAATAAGAGTAAGATTCGATCCAGGAGTATTCCAAAGTGGGGATTACTGGAGTTTTACAACACGGGCCTCTGGGCAAATAGAGCAATTAAGATCAGCATTTCCAAAGGGTCCAAATCATGAATACGCCTTACTTGGGCTAGTGAAAAAAGAAGATGGTGGAAACCAGATAAAAATAATGGAAGACCTTCGACTTAGTTTTTCACCATTTGTACAAATGAAAGCTATTGACATATTGTATGACGACGATGGATATGGTGGGAGTTCTCAATCTGGTCATAAAACAGTACAATCTGCACTGCAAAACCTATTTGAAAACAGAGTTCAAATCATTGGGGGTCAAGGAAATGATTCTGATGGTGGAGGAATCGGCAACCTGTATATGGAGTCTGGTGAAATTTATGAATTGGAAAAAAACCAACATGGGTCTTTTTCAAAAAAAATTGATTTCAAAAGGGCGTATCAGAGTAAACCCCTATTAATCTACGGTATTAAATCCGATCATAAATCACAGGTAAGTCACAAAATCCGTATGAATGCGTTTGATAAAGAAACTGGCAAAACTGTGAAAGATACGTCAGATGATCTAGGAGGGAAAAGGAGTTATCTCTGGAAGGAATTTGAAGTAGAGTCGGATAAAAACGCAACAATAATCTGGGTGGCAATTGGGGAAAGCAATGAGAATTATGAAAGATATTCAAAACCCATTATGGATGAAATTTTCAAAATACTTTTTGGGGCAAATTTGGATGATCTTCAAAAAGATGATGGACAAAAAATAATTGATTCTTGGTTCAAACAACTAGAACAGTTTTCTGGACAACCTGATGTTGGCAAACAAGCGCGAAATAATTGGAAAAACTTTGTCAAGAAATTGAAAACATCTGCAGCGGCAGTGGACGATGATGATGATGTTGAAACCCATAAAGACACTGAAAAAAAATAAAAAGGTGATTCATTTTTCTAGTGCTGAAAAAGATGAAGGTTAGGCTTCAAAATATCAGAATTAGGATATTTTAATGTGATTTATACACAAAACCATAAACTCGATCTAAAATCTTATCTTTATTGATATATGTATAAAGATGATATATAAAATATACTGGTCCCAAAGGATGACTTTTGCATAGGTGAGTATATTGTATCATTTTATTTTTGAATGTTCAAATATTGCAATATTCTTTCAAATGTCCAAACTTTTTAAATTAGTATTCTAATATGATTTTAGATTTGTGTTAGTTCCCGCACCTATGCAAAAACAGAATGTTAAAGCATCTGATGATAAAAAAAATGGGGATTTATCTTTTAATAAATCTAATAATCATGATGATAATTCTCTTTCTAATATTAATAGTAATCATCATTCACCTTCAATTAAAAATGATAATCCTTCTCTTCTTCAGTTGCAGCAACAAATCGGTAACCAATCGGTGCAAAGGCTCCTTAGGTCCGGAAGAATCCAAACCAAACTCCAGGTAAGCCAACCAGGTGATGAATATGAGAAGGAAGCCGATAGAGTAGCAGAGCAGGTGATGAGAATGCCGTCATCAGAAGAACCTTTTTTACAGACAAAGATTCCAGATAATGAGAAAATAAACAGAAAATGCAAAAGCTGCGAGGAAGAGGAAGACAAAGAATCAAAAAAAATCCCAATAAGCAGAAAAGAAAATGGCAACTCATCGGACTTATTGAACATTTCAGATGGTGCATCAAAGGATATTGACAGTACTTTAAGTCAATCTGGTTCTCCACTTGATTCCTCGACAAGAGAATTCATGGAACCAAGATTTGGTTATGATTTTGGCAATGTAAGAATACATACTGATGAACAGTCTTCAATATCAGCTCAAAAAGTGAATGCATTGGCCTATACAGTAGGAAATAATATTGTATTCAATAAAAATCGCTACGAACCTAATCTCAGGGAGGGAAAAAAGCTATTGGCCCATGAACTGACCCATGTATTACAGCAACAGAGATCTGGTAGTTTTAAGAATGTTTTAAGAAGAGAAAGTGCAGAGGATATTAAGAGTAGATATACTAACTGGGGCGGACTTAATTTACAAGAGGAAGCATTAGCGCTATATCTAGTTGCAAAAGCCCGAGCGGGCAACTATCAAACAATTATTGATGTAATTAACATTTTGGATTCCAGTGATCGTGATGATGTGGCTGGTGAAATGATGATACACTTTTCAAAACATGAATTGATTACGATGGCTCGAGATGCGAATGCGGTAACAATGCTAAGACAAATGAAAAATGAAATTGGCAGTGGATGGGAAACAAAAACCGAGATAGGGCAGTCCGATTTGCTTGGAGCAGTTATAAATGAACCCGGAGCGCGTGATTCTTGGAACCGCGCTCGTATTAAAGTCATTAAAGACGAAGCAAAAAATGATCTGGACGCCTTGGCAACAATATTTGAAGATGATCAAATCATTGACGATGCTTCTATTTCAGGTAGATTACAATCAATTTTAGGCGCAACTGAACATATTGTTATTCCTGGATTGCAGACAGGAATAGATTTCAAAGATACTGGCTTTGCGGGTGAAGAAAATCCAACTGGCGGAGGTCCGGGTTTTCGTGATCCATATCCTTCAAGCAGCAATCAAGTTGGGCATTTTCTTACTGCTGTTGGCCTACAATTTAATCCAACCGTTGTTTCTAAGCCGATACCACTATTTGGATCAATTCGAGGTATGGTTGAAGCCCCAGCAGGCATGACTGATGCAGAGGTGGCCCTACGTTTGACTATTGGACATGAGAAAGCACCTGATCCGAGCGGTGCTGTAGAAATTTTTGTAAGTATTGCTGCTACGGGGGTCATTGAACGTTTATTGCCTGGGCCTGAAGGTGAAACAAAAGAGCAGCGAAATGATCGTGTTGCAAAATCCATAGAAGCCGAAACAAAACGTCAAATTGCACAAGTAATTTCGGCATTCAAAACCCAATTTGAATCTGTAACTGAAGCGGATATATCATCGTGGAATGAAGCGGTCACTGCTCTTGGAACGGGGAATACTCTGGATATAAAAAACGCCGAGACACCACTCAGAAGAATACCAATTGATTATGCAAATAAGGGAAATAGCATTCAAGATCTGCGATTGAGTCTTGTTGGATGGCGTTTGGGACAATTGATAGGTGAAGGAAAATTTTCTAATGGTATTGAAATTGCTCAATGGATTAGAACAAATTTGGGCAAGCCTTAATTTGAGAGAAATTTCTTAAGAAATTGGAAACATCTGAGGCAGTGGGCTCTGATGGTGATGCTTAAACCCAAAAAGACGTTGAGTAAAATAAAAATCTGGCTCAGCCTTCAAATATTGAAAAAGATGAAGATTAAGTTAGATCAGAAAATAACAAATAATCTCTTTTGATGCTTCCTTGCCTAATTCAATTTTCCCATCGTTTTCTGATGTTTTTAATCAAAGATGATTATTAACACTTAGCGAATTACGTATTGTAGTAATAGAATCGGTACGTGACGATTTTCAAAATATAACGACAAAGCATATTTTGATACATCTAACAAAAAATATGAAATTTTTATTTATCTAATGACCTCTATTTTTTTGAGTAGATTCACAAAGCCTATTTTATTTATTTTTAATTATAATAATACTATTTTGATCCCTCTTACCTGTCTTTAAAACCATATTTAGTAATTCAAGATCACAAATACCCGTGATAAGAATGTTTAGAGTGGAATATCATGACTTGATAGTTTAACTTCCTCAAAAGATCGGAAATGCATTGAAAAAAGATCCGTTTGCATTACGTATGATTCTTATATTAGTGACATCGCTAATAACTGATCCATCAGCAAGAAACACTCGTCCAGCAGGTCTACCAAATGAAACATCCAGTATATACTTATTATTATTCCATTTCCATGGTGTAGGTTCACAAAATAAACATTCAAGAGAGTGTTCTGGAATTGGAAAACGCTTATTTGCTTCCACAATTAGGGCATCATTATACCATTGACCTATGCCGTCGTTAATTGCTTTTTTCTGGGCACGGCTCTTGAAGTGTTCAGGTTTATGTGTAGCACCATGCTCTGTCATTGCATGGCTGTAATCACTGCCTTGGGCTCGGGCACTTATTTCATCCGCGGGTGCACGCTTTATGGATTCCTCCCTTAGTTTTGCCATCAATTGCCTCGGATCTTTGATCTTTTCAATCTTTATTATTGATTCCTCAATATTATTTTTACGGAGTTGAAAATACTCTCGCAACAACGCTTTATTTTCTTGAGTGAGTTTAAGCCTAGCAACAAACGCATTGATACGATTAGCGAAATCTATTGATATTCCGGGAGGAACAACTGGATCCTGCAACAGTAAAGTCTCCATTTCATCCCAGTTTTTGGCACCTCCGATCTCGTCAATTGCTTCTTGAAGTATATAGCGACGATGCTTGAAATATTCATTTAAAAGTTTTTCATTTTCTACTGGAATATTAAAAGGCTTTAAAATATTCTTAATCTGTTCGGCTTGTTCTGCAGTAGCATTTGGAAGACAAAATGACGCACAACTAGTTAAAATACGTCTTATGAGCGGATCCATTTCTGCCCACAATTTCTTGAGACGATTATTTGATGGGTCATTTAACAATTCCTGAGTTTCCGGATTAAGAGATTCTTCCCATTCAGAAAAAGTTTTATTATCTAATTTTGCAGCTTCATATGCTTTCTTCACTTCGGGTGGACCTTCTGCGATTGCCGGGTCACTCCCAATTTCTTCTATATCTTTGATTTTAATTCCGCGGCGATATTTTGAATAAGCTTTGAATGCCTTGCTTCCCGAATGAAGAAGTAGTAGTAATAGGAGGTTAATTGCAATATCTCCGGCTCCTTTCAATGATTTGGATGCTTGATAGAGTTGGCGGAAAGTAGTAGCATCGCTTGCAGAGTCCAAATACGTTCCTACAATAAAAATTCCTTCAAGCACGTCCTTGCCTAATGTAGCCAATAGTATTGCGTCCGCAATTATATTGCCAAATGGGACATATTGCAAGGCAATTATAAAACCTGTGAAACCCACAAGCGTCAAAAGGGCCTCCAGAGTAAACAATTTCTTAAATGCCTCCCATGCCTCATTACCTACACCATAAAGTTTTTGACCCTCGTAAATACGACCATACCAATTAAGGTCAATCACCCATGGATCTAGCTTCTCTTCAAATTGCTTTTCAATCCATTGGTATCCAATGAGCATTTCCTCGGGTGATAATTGTGATATAAAAGCAAGACCCTTGCTATCAGAACCAAAAGAAATAGTGCTATTGTAGGCAAGATTTAGATCTTTAATTACATCAGGAGAAGAAAATTTATCATTCAATCTTGAATAATTTTCTTCTACTGAAATTTTAAATCGCTCCATTTCTGTACTTAGCCCCATATAGAAGGCATAAAAATAATAAGATTCAAGTATGGGATAAAGAAAACTTAATTGTTCACTTAATAAGGGATTGATTAAAATGCCAATGTTATTGCGTTCTTCATTGATCTTTATACTTAAATCATTAATCCCCAATGTGGTTGCGTCAGGATCATTTTTTTCTAAAAGTATTGGTGCACTCGAGTTGAGAGTAGTAATAAAACCCACTCTAATAACAAGGTCTTTTAATGATTTTTCATTATTCAACATCCAAACGAAATCATTTATTATATCTTGTATTGGTCGATCTAATAGACTATTTACAGCTTGTATTGCAAGATTTCCTTCAATTTGCGACTTCTTTTTTAATTCTTTAACCGCGGAGCGATACAGTCCTATGACATGGTGGGGGAAAAGTTCAGGCGACTTTAGTAAAACTACACTAATAGCAGCAGTGTCCTTTTTTTCCTCAATTGGTCCTTGAATGAAAGCTAGTGTTTGCTCCTCATCACGAGCAATACTTTGGAGTTTTGGAATAAGTTCCTTGGCAGGCTCATCTAATTTTCCATTAGTTGTTGCATTGAAAAAGACATGAACCACGAGAAGCTTTTCACGCTTGAGTTTGGCGAGGTCTAGTTTTAGATTAATGATATCCTTCCATGGTAAATCTTCTTTTGTTACAGAATTTGTCCATTTGATTTCGGCATTAAAGATTTCTAAATCGAGTTCCTTAGATCTTATACTAAGTAAATTTGCACCCTCAAAGGGTTCTGGACTAGGTGAAGGACTAGGTGAAGGACTAGGTGAAGGACTAGGTGATAGACTCAGCTCTTTTCCCTGTTTTGCAATAACGTGTTCATTAATATGGGAGGTTGGTATCGATTTCTGAATCGAAGTTTGTTGAACTACGTGAGTTAGTTCATGTGCAAGAAGTTTACGCCCGTCATAGGACCTTGGTACATATTCCCCTGCATTAAAAACTATATTTTTACCAATTGTATATGCCTTTGCATTAAGAGCCTGAGCAGATTCTACTGCTTGATTATTAGTATACACACGTACTTGGCTAAAATCTTGATTGAAACGTGGCTCAAAGAATTGACGAGCAGTCCAATCTAAATAATGTCCTGGAGAAAGTAACACATCGTGAATCATATCTGGTATCTGCGTCTTTGATTCGGAGTTTATCAATGGATGCTTATTTTCGGAAATATAATTTTTTTCTGGTTGCCTGCTAAGATTAGGAGAGGTTGAACCTTTAATTGACACATTCATGATAGGTTGTTTGTTCAGACTCATTATTTCATGTGATACAGCATCTGCTTCACGTTCATGTGTATCATTAGGGTTACTAATCTTTAACTTACTCTTGTTGTTATTAACGTTAACATCAGTGGATTTGCGATTATTAGAAAGATGTCTCATGAGGGCTTGGTTACCAATAAGTTTCTGTAAATGATTAATTAAAGGGATATTTTTCGTTGGGTTATTGTTATTACTTGACTTTTTATCAATCGAATCGGTTGTCTTCTTTCCATCTCCAATTGACCTGCTGATCTTATTTGCTAACCCAGAAGACAATATTTGGATAAAACCTCATTCTTACTCATAAGCTTAGCGGATGGTCGATCGATTCTTCTTTTCAAATAAAATGACAATTAAAAATGGAGTAATAATAAACCTTCCTCCAAAGTCAAAACCAATATCTCCATTACGATTACCTAAAGTAAATGCATAATACTTATAAGATGCCATCGAGTATTCTCATCAGTCCCTAGATATTGCAAAGAGGATTGGAGATGTATCTTCGGAGGGTTGGTGTTATACAAACATCGGGATTGTATCTTATTTTAAATTTAAGGAAGATGGTAATACTCTCAACCTCAGTATAGGTTATGAAGATACTCTGAGAGCAATAGATGTTGCAGAGAAAAATGGTACCATGTTGATAGAAGATACCAATAAGATTTACATTTATGGTTTATCCTCTGGCATCTACGGAAGAATAATATCTACATGTTAATAACAATCAATGATCCTTGAAAGGTCTGAGCATATGAAGAAAAATATAATAAAGAAAAAGAGGCATTTGAATATGTGCAGCATGCAAAGTCCAAGGTGGCTGTCGATCTTATTGATTCAAATGTAAATACTAAGCCAAATCTTGCAGCAGACAATCCAAATAGGAAAAGAATGGATTTGTTAATAGAGACAGAGAGATTTGTTACTAAAGAAATAAACACTACAATTTCAAAGTGTCAGAGATCCAAGGTTGAATGTTACACCAAACAGTTATTCTAAAAAATCAGGAAATTTAATACAAGTTATAAATTCTCTAGATTAGATATATGATTAGATGGATGTATTAGACTCGGAGTATGTTTCTCTTAAAATACCAAAACCTTTGACTTTTGAGAAAATGGTTTCGAGACTGGATTCGCTTACGCGGCCTGAAAATATATCGAATGCGGTATTGATCGAATATTTTGTTACTTCTTAAATTACATACATCTTTCGTATACAAAATAAAAACCTATTAGTGAAAAAAATGTAGTAGAATTGACTGTAGAAGAAAATGTGAATCTTCCAACTTCTGCATACTATATTAGTAATGATCCGATTGGCAAGACTAATTGTAATGAAAATAATAAAGATAAAGGTGTTGGAAAATTTAATATATGTTCTAAACAAAATAATGTTTCCATTCCAGCTTCGGGGACCGGATTATCTTATGCAGAAATTTATGTCTCACATGGATATGATGGTAAAACAGATGCGTCTTATATAATTCCACTCACTACAAATATTTCATTTCCTTCAACGATTATAAATCGAGGAGGAGAATTATTTAGTAATTCTAAAACCCAATCTATCGATACGAACTCAAAATTAACACCAACAGTGTTGCCTCCCTATACTACTAAGAAGTAATTATATTATATCATTGCTTCATGGATAACTCCTATTCGTTGTATATCGTCCTTTTTGGCAGGAGTAGCAGCAGTTTTGACGCCCGTAATTATAAGATTATAAAATTATACTATAATAATAAAAATAAGAAAGATAACAAAACAAAAGACATTGATAAATAATCTAATTCCTAAACCCTTTGATTGTTTAAAGATTCCAAAGGACATGATCAATAATTTCAAAGGTGAACCGGTTTTAAAGCAGGTATGGTTATCCTATAATACAGTATTTTTGCAGATAAACATCGACCATTGTCTAACTGGTTTTGATAATACCAATAATGGCTTTAAGTAATAATAGGCCGAGAAAATACAAATGCATTTCACGATCAATATCTGATTATGGTGTTCAGTCTCTTATACCAAACATATCTAAAATAAAGCATCTTCAAAATATAGGATTATCCCTCAAGTCAACAGCGCTTCCTATAATTACAATATAATTTTATCTTATCCTCAAGCTAGATGACAGTTTAATATTTTGTATGATTGGAATACTATGCTAGATAGTACTTATAGCGAATTACAGCTTCCCTAATACTGAATCTATTACTAATTCTATTTTTCAGGCTATGTATTTACATCATTTTTTTATGATCAAATGTTCTAGAGCCCCCTATTCATGAATTAATAAAATCAATAAAAGGAGAAGGAGGCGAATTATTGGCAGGGTGGACCACTTCAGATAAGAACGCCAAAGGGACCAGGCAATTAGCAGGTAAACTCTTTTCAATTGATCTTATTGATCCACAAAGTAGGGCAATTCCGAGACCGTTAATCCTAATACCTTGAGATTCATGACCGCTCATGATAATTCTTTCAGAGGTGGAAATTATAGAATAGATAACCCGAAAATCATAGGTCTAATAAGATATTATCAAAATGGAAAAACCCATGATCAAATGACAATAGAAACCGAGTTCCCAAAGGAGTTAGTATATAGCATAATTGACAGATTGAAGAAAACAGATGCAGAAATCAATATCTGAAATAACACTATTTTTTGATTATATCTCCCGGAAACATTTTGTCTATCCATATTGGAAATGAAGTTGTGTGATAGTTTCTACAAATGCCTTTCCATCAAACATCGAATTGATAATGAAAAAATAGTTGGAAGTATTAAGGAAGAAGAAAAAGAGCAGCATCTTATTTGGTAACGAGTTATTTTAGATTTAAAAAAATTATTTGTTAACAAAACATATTCTAGATTGTTCATGGTATATTATCATCAGTTAAATCTACTGTTGTGGCAACCTGATTTATGTAGTCTAGTTTGTACTGTGAGTCTAGTTCTAAGGCCCTGTTCTTGTATAGATTACCACCCTACTTCTTACTCTTATTCTCAAGTGCTAACCCCATGCTATACATGCCAGCAACCTCACATAAATGGGGACAGGAGAGATATTAGCATCGAAAATATGACACTAGTCTGGGCAAGACAACATCAAAGAATACATCATCAAATAAAGAAGAAGAGGATAAGTAGAGTGCTACAAAAATGGGATGAAATGGATACCTAGATGAGAACGATGAAACAGAAGACTACTAATTTACCGATACATCAAACTTTCTCCATGCTTCTATATACTTATCACTCATTTCATTTAATTCGTACATTGCATAGTGTTTTGCATCAACTGACTTGGCCCGACCTGCTAACACATTAGCTTCAAACGGCTTCATGGAGCGGCACATGACATTATAGTGTGCCTTTCTTAACCACCTAAAAGTAATTTTATCGTCTTTGGTTTTGGCTTTCATATATTCGTGGGCCGAACGGATGTGAGGCCTGTATGCAAACGAGTCTAAGGATTTAAAGGTCTTAAAGTTATTTGTTGGAATAATAGAAAAATAGCACTTTTTATTACCACGTTGCCAATTAATCAGAACTATTGAGACCCCGTTTGGTTTATCAATAACATGCAGTTTACTACAATTACAGCCCGATAAATCGGGGCAAATAGGTTTGTTATATACATAAACCATCTCATCTTCTCTCAGACCAGAAAATATTCCAAACTTTACTATGGTCCCAATTTCACCGTCTACTGCAAATAACTGTTTTACTCGTTCCTCTATGTAGTTATCATCCACAATGTAGAGTTTCCCGTGTTCTGTCATTCCTGCAGAAAGATTGTGTCTTCTTATGATTTTCTCAACTAGATCTATACATTCCTCATTGTTGTATTTGTAAAGATAGTATTGTCCAAACTTTCGAAAAGAATCCATAATTCTTGAACGAACCCTTGGAGTGGCACTTCTTATTTCATCCACTCGATTAGTAAAAAATACCTCTCTAAACCTCCTAAAATAAGATACAAGGTCGCGGCAAGTATTCTTATGATATTTCCTGATATTGAGATAATAATCATGCATGTCAGCGGTATTTGCTTTCATGTAAAAGTCAGAAGTAAATTGTCCATCGAGCAATGTTTTCATTCCCCTCTTATCTGAATTTTCAGACAGGTTTTCTATTTGCTTGTCTTCTGTAATACGGGGAAATATACCATTTCTAAAATCTTTCATCAATTCACCAACAGTCTGATAACCAAACATCTTTAGCCGTTGGTTCAGTATATCCACTTCATTTTCGGGGATTCTAAATCCGATTGTGCTCCACTTGACTTGAGCCTTGTTAACATTTTGCAGTTGTTCGCTAGTCGTAAGCGGATATAAACCCCGCGAATTATAAACATTCCTTCATGTTAACATACAGCTTTGCAATGTTAACACAATAACTGCCATGTTAACATCGATATTCATAAATTGTCGCCATTTGTTAACATACATGTTAACATCTAGTACTGTAAATTCCTAAAATAAACTCCAAAATATGTTAACAAAAGCGAGAAACAGAGAAGAGCAACATAAGGGATTTCATACCGCGTGTTAAAAAGTGGACTGGGCGGGATTTGAACCCGCGATCTCTCGATTGCGAATCGAACGTTCGTACCACGCTGAACCACCAGCCCTTTAATACCTTCTATGGGTTCCCAGTGGTTATTTTACTTCCGCACCTATTACAGTAGATTGCCGTTTGAGGATTTATATGATTGCATTTAAAACAGGGAAATCCTTGCAATTGGCTGCTATTACTGTTCTTGAGTTCCCCATGAAGATTAGAGATGAGGTTTAAGAGTGTCACAATTTCTTCACTTTGTAAGCCTTCCAGCCTGTCAATCTTTTCCTTAATAAGTACTTTGATATGGTTTTCTTCCCTTCTGCGCTGATTTCTTAATTTTGACTCTAAAAATTGGGCCCCAATGGTTGAAATTAATATACCTAAAATCGCAATACCAACTACCATTATTATTGAAGCAATTATTCTTCCTTCAACTGTAATCGGATATACATCACCGTATCCAACCGTAGTAACTGTAACCACTGCCCACCAAAAAGCATCTTCAAGGGTTGTTATCTTTGAATTTGGTACATTATGCTCTACAACGTACATGGTAAAAGCACCAGCCGTAACAGTAATCACGGATAGAAAAACAACGTATAAAAGCCTATTTTTGATTTCATCCATCATTATCAAAGTTCTAGATAAGACATGCATGAACCTGAAAAGCTGAATAAGCCTCAA
>JANWKP010000066.1 GCA_025451315.1 Nitrososphaerales archaeon
AAGTGATTCACTAATGCAGAATAAATGAACCTGCTAGTATTCCAATTTTTACAGTGTTTGTCTTCATAATCAGATGCTAAATTTGGACCGATTAAACTTTTGGTTGCACTGATCTATGCCTCTTGTACCTTATGTATCATCAACCAAATTACGTTATACATTACCAAAAAAAAGATAAGAATATTATTAAACACAATAACTATAATAGATATTTCTCCTCATATCAAGCAAGATAACTTCTGGTTTTGTAATCTCACTTCTTGAAATTTTTTTTTCACTTTGTAGATACAGACCTCTCACTGAAGAAATATAAATATAAATATAAAATGAAAATTATGAAGTAACTTTGTTGAAACGAACACTATTCCATATCATATTCATTGAATTTAATGGTAAATAGGCTATGGATAGATTTTCCTAACAGCAGTAGATTTTAATACAAATATTATATTATCTTAAAGGGGTAGATCCATGTTCTCATTGTTATCAAGCTTCTTGTCATTGTTGAAAGATGGAACCTTTGTTAGATTTAAAGATAGAGAAACGGCCGCAGTTACACTTGCCTTAGTCCTTAAGAGTCAGGTTAATAAAAAGGAAAATTGTAAAGATGAGATCCTAGTATTAGGAATACCTAGAGGAGGAATTGTTATGGCTAACATAGTAGCAAATACGCTTGATTGTAACTTTGATTTTATAGCACCAGGAAGACTTGTGGCGCCAAATGATCAAGAATTAACTATAGGTGCGACAATGAATGATCATAAAACTATCTATCTTATCTCTTCTATTATAGCAGAATTAGACATTAATGAAGACTATATTACTCAAGAAAAAGATAAGAGAATTAAAGAAATAAACGAAAAAACTAAAAGATACCTGATTTCAAATCATGAGAAAATACTAACAGACGGTCCAATAATTGATAGCACAAAGACTCCACCGGATCAAGACAGTTTTCATCTGCTAAAATATGCAGGTAATTACAATACTATAATTTTGGTAGATGATGGTGTTTTCTCTGGTGCATCAGTAATTGTAGCAGCAAGATGGATATTAGCAAATCTAAGACCCACAAGACTCATTATTGGAGCAACGGTAATACCGGATGAAATTATTCCATTGATCAAGAAAGAAACATCAAAGAATGTTAATGTTGTATCCCTTATCTCGCCTTCGGTTCAACGGTTCAAAACGGTGGGTGTCTCATATCAGAATTATATGCCGGTACAGGAGAAGACCTTGCTAGAAATACTTCATAAAAATAGAAATAAATCAGTTTGACAATTTTGCCTACTTCAAATTATAATGGTTTGGAGAAATTATAACTTCTTATATCAAAAATTATTCTTCAATTGCAAGCTAAATGTAATCTAAAAAGGAAATCGAAAATTTCCTTAAAATAAAAATTATGTTATGTCGATTTCATGAATCATCCTGCAATAACACTTTATAGAAACCATATTATTATCATATGGTATCATAATTACTTCTTTATTTTATTGTAAGATCCCATTTAACATAGGAGCCAAAATTACTTACTGCGCCTGTTGTAGAATCCAACAAAGATCCATATTGTATGACTTGATGTTTTCCTACGGGTAGAGGTTTTAACATTACAAAATAACCATCCACTACTCCTGTTGTTGGACCCGGAAGAACACCCTGAGCATTATTGTCAGGATATGTGAAATTGGCTACTTCAGAGTGAACTCTGTAGTCGGCTATATTAGGGACGGTAACACCATCTATCGTTATCCAGGTTTTAACAAGGTCTTGATCCTTTTTGGACGCCTGATGGAGATCACCGTCTGTCTTAGCTTCTGGAGTATCAGCGTAGGTGTACAATGTTTCAATTGGACTTATCAGTATGCTTTTATCTTGTGGAATTGTGCAACTACGTGTTATTAGCTCGGCTCCGTATGACCCGGCCAAAAACCATACTGGCCCGCTAATATTTTGATTGAGAGCACAAGAGGCTCCTGAAGTATCTACAGCTGGACTTTCATCAGAATTGGCACTAATAAGCCATTGCCACCATTTTATCCCCCAATCAGTATAGCTGAGATCAAATGGTTTGGATCCAGGGGGAAAAGTATCTGGCTGCGCATTAACTTGAATAGGTAAATTTAAACAAATAATCATGATTGTAGAGAGAATTGATAAGATTATCAGGATTTGTCGTATGTTATTCATAAAGACGATGTACTAAGTTATAAGACACTAAAAAGATTATCTCCTTTATTTCTAATTAATAATCAAAAATACATACTGGTGAATAACGATCCTAGTAAATTTCATTATCTAGATCTTGGGTAATTGAATAAGCCACCGCATTGTTTATATCGAATTGTCGATTTTTAAAATTAGGGAGTTATAGATTCATTGAATGGCAAGTAAGCGACATGAACTGCTAAATACTCCATTAATTCTAAAAAACAAAATTGTCACTAATCAAATCTTAATGATAATAATGATAGTAGTGATTATATTCATCCTGATTGACTTATCTTATTTAAAAATTTATGATCTTACATCAAAAACCCCCAAATCGGTTGAAAAAAAGATAATCCTGAGTGGTCTAGCAGCGACATTTATCATCGCTCAGATTTTTATTTCTAGTTATATTACCAGCCAAAATATACCATTCCTACGAGGCAAACAATTTCGAACTATCCATATTATCGTATTTGCCCTTAACTTGCTATTAACAGTCATTATTTTGAATGTAATTTTCCAAATATGGTTCAAGTCATCATATGAAATAAAACCCGTTATCCTTGCAATTATTTTAAGTTACGGGTTAGGAATGACCATGACGGGGTATCTTTCATATAGATTCTTAATATGGTTCAAGTCCAATCATGGAACGACGATACTATTGTATTTCTTTTCTTCTGTTCTGATTACAACAAGTGCTTTATTCACTTTGGTATATTTGTATTCAATCCTGAATATTTATTCCGTAATTATGCCTAGATATGGAGGCACCGCAATGTTTATGACAGCATTTCAGGAAAATTCACTTTTAGTAACCAATGCTCTAGCAATTATGTCATTCATAACGACTTGGCTTGCGACTGCAATATTATTAAGTTACCGATCTCACATAATTGGCCGAACAAAATATTGGATTATTGCCTCCCTTCCTTTGGTATATTTTCTTAGCCAGTTCCTCGCGTTATTCACAAATGGACTTTCGCCCTTTTTTAATAATGATCCCATCTTCTTTGGAATAATTTTGACAACTGTATTCACATTTAGCAAGCTTGTGGGTGGAATTCTATTTGGATTCGCGTTTTGGAGCATGGCTAAGACCATTGCCACTGAATTGGAAGTCCCAAGAAATCTAATTAGATTAGCTGGCTATGGCTATGTGATTTTGTTCATGTCTTCACAAACTGTCGCCTTTTCTATCACTCCTTACCCACCGTTTGGACTATTTACTATCCTATTTTACGGAATTGCATCTTATATGATTCTCGTCGGAGTATATTTTTCAGTTATAGTTATCTCACAGGATTCAAAAATGAGAAACATAATTAAAAAGGCCACAGAAAAAGAGCCATCGTTAATATCTGATATATCATATGCTCAGTTGGAAAATGTTATAGAAAAGAGAACAATGAGACTCGTTAAGAACATGGCTGTGGAACCATCATCAAGTTTAATAACGGAACAGCCCGATATTGAGGATCTTAAAAACTATGCTCTTTCGGTCATATCGGAAATAAAATCGTATGATCCAATTCATTCTATTCTTATAGAAAAGGAGGAAGAAATTATCACACATTCCAATATCATCATTGCATGTTTAAATGGGAAGTTGCTTGAAATTCTCAGGGATCACCAATCTTCCCTTCTTAGGAACCTAGTTGAAGCATGTAAAAAGGGGACCCATCAAGGAGTCAGGATAATTGCATCTATAGACATTTCCATGGCTGAAGTAGTTGAAGAATTACTGGCAATGAAAATAGAGATTAAACATTTATCTGATATCGAATCGAAACAATTTGTTGCCTCCAATTCAGCAGTATTAGAAATTCCAGCCTCATGGAAAGACCCAGGTGCTAGTTTGCAAATAAAAAAGGATATGAACTTAATTAATCATTATCTTGGTATTTTTGAAGATCTATGGAGAACATCAATTGATGCAAGAGAACGAATAAGAATATTGAAATCAACTTTCACAAATAGATAATCCAGTTGCTCTGTGAGCACCTGGCCATGTGATAATTTGAACCTTTAGTTATGAGTACCAAACTGTATTTTATTTTTACTGCTACTCAAACTTATTGTTGCTCTTCCAAGTAAAATAGCATACAAAATTGCAACGTTCTTGATCATAATATGTGTTTCACCCCAACTCCCTATTATACTTTTAGAGTCATCTTTCGTATTTAACAGATGTAATAAATTCACCTGCAGGTATAATAGTTCTTATTCCGTTCTCCACTACATAATTCACCCGTCTTCCACCACTACCGCCAAACTGAAGATTCTCCACCCCCGAGGATGCTGAGGATGATATCTTCGCCCAGTATCCTGCAGAGAAATATTCAGGATATTCTCCTTCTTTCTCACCGAAGCTATTATCTACAACATAATCGAGAGAACCCACAGAGGTCTCTCTATAAAAAGATGGGTTTGGACTACCATCAGCCCTATAAAAAGACGGCGGTTTTTCCCCGTTGATAAGAAATTCTATCATGTGGGGCTTATCTCCAAGCAAACCTTCAGCCACGGTGATACTTTCATCTGAACCGGCCACGTATATTGGTATTAATATACTCCGCCCACTGCTGATGGCGTTACTTAAGGGACGGGGTTCAGTGTCAGTACCACCCATTCCTGCAGTACATGAAAGGCAAAATACAAATACGCTTCGGGGTTGGTTCTGATGGTTCCTATCAAATCCATTGCGCCCCCACCCGGGCTGGAACGGACTAATACTATTCGGAAATTTGGAAGCCCAATCCCACCATGCAATAATTTCACGATCACTCGCGGGAGTGACTGTTATATCACTTGACAATTCTCCATTCCCTCTTTACAATTATATGGGTTTTATTGACAGTCGTGTGTATTTCTGACATGATTCATATTTCATCCACTCGTTTATAAATATCACCATCGTTTATCTTCATCGAGAGACCCAGCTGTTCCTAGTAACAATAGAACTCCATATGAGTAATACAGTCGTCATAAAAATTATTTTGGAATTGTGATCTCATAGGTTGCCTTGATTTTAAACGTCCCTGCCTTACATGATCCAACACTTTCAATAGTATGAGAACCGATGTCAAGTGGTCTGAGAAAAAGCCAGTAACCATCAGCAGTTCCTCTCGTCGGTCCTGGGGTTCCATTACATAGATTAGCTTGTGGAAGGACCACATCAAAAATAGGCGAGCGTATCCTGAAAGTTGGAAGATCTTGCTTATCAAGTCTGACTTCAAGATCTGATATTTCATCCATCTCTTTTTTCGCAAACAAAACTAGATCTTGATCTGTTTTACACGATGGTTCGTCTGCTAATGTGCCTCCATAGTTCAATACAGGAACAAGTATTGCCTTGCCATATGGGATCTGACATATTCTATGAATTGTTCCTTCCACCGTAGCTGCCAAAAACCAGACTGGACCAGATTGATTTACATCATAATATTTATCCATCTTATCAAGGAGTGGGTGATTTTCCTTTGGTATCGAAAAAGCCCACTTCCACCATTTCGCGGTCCAGTCAGCATAACTTATTCCATATGGACTAGATTCTACAGAGAATAATATCTGATTGTTGATACTTTCTTTAGCCATGTTAACACCGGCCTCTCCAATGTCTAACAAATATTTGCAACACCTATCAAAACTATAATGATCTAATAAACACTTCGAATTATCACATACCAAAAATATCCTCTGCAAAGTATTTACAAGATTTTTCAAAAAAACACAATTCAAACAGTAACGATCCCAACGAAGTTAGGTTTTGGATATATAAGTTTAACTGAGAATATCTTAGTATATTCATAGTCCAATCCAGTCCCGATTATTACTCTATTACCCATCGTCCGAATATTCGAATCCATTCTTTTCCAGGTATGTTAGAAGGTTGACCCGGATGGATATTACCAACATGTCTTTATTAATCCTCTGTAGTCTCAAATTTTCTACTCCATGTACTACAATAATACATACCTAAGTTTATTTTGGATGACAAAAAAAGACTCATCAAGAGTGACTCTGAAAGTTTATTTGTAGCAAAAAAATTTTATCTAACTCAGGACTAAAAAAGTGGTTATGGATAATCCCATGGAAATCCTCATTATTACTGTTGAGATTGTTTACTGATAATCTGGGATCTAATAGATGACAAGGATTGATCAATTTGATAAATAGCCAATTTGTCACCACCGAGTAAATCAAATTTTTGGAGAATTGTTTGAAATAATGTTTCTTCCTCTATTTGTTCGGTTACAAACCACTGCAAAAAGGAGTAAGTAGAATAATCTTTTTCCTTTCCAGCCATATCCACCAACTCATAAATGGATTTGGATACAGTTTGCTCACCTTGTAGACCAAATTCAAATGCAGATTTAAGTGATTCA
>JANWKP010000067.1 GCA_025451315.1 Nitrososphaerales archaeon
GAATAAGAATAAGGAGAAAAATTAGAATCTATGTCTTGATAAAGCATATCATTCCAAAGATGTAGAACAAGAAATCATCAAGAGAGGATATATTTCACATATAAGACATAGAAGAGAAGAAAAGAAACACAACAATAGACATCCCACAAGAAGATGGGTAGTAGAGAGAACAAATTCATGGCATAACAGATTCAGGAAACTATTTACAAGGTATGAAAAGAAGGATAAAAACTATCTTGGTCTTGTCCAATTAGCAAACAGCATAATAATTTATAGGAAGATAATTTTGGGATACGCTCTAAATCTACACAGTCCTCAAACTTTAGACTTACAAATTGTTCATAGGAAAATTTATCATTTCTCATTTCTGACCCGTTCTTCACACAATAAACAATATTATCTCTATAAGATCCTACCGACGAATTAATAATTTCATCAACCTTTGAGTTTGAAAATGGAACATAATACACAGTATTTGTCCCGATCTCTGATATCCTACGATCTTCATTTTTTCTACAACAGGTTCCTTCTCTTGTTCATTATACATACCTTCAACATGGTCTGCAAGAGGTGGAACTTTTCGGCCCATCCAATCCTTGCCAAGCCAGTTTTCATACCAGACCACGAATTACTTATATTCTTTTTTCTTACTAGTAATATCTTATGCTCTGGTCCTGACAATTCTAGTTATTGTTCTGTTCTTTCAATAGGATATTTTTCAACATAAACTTTTGATAAAAATTCTTTTCTTGATAATCTAAATATTCAGGCATTTCAAAATTATTTTTAATGTAAGCGCTCAGTTCTGTTATTATGTTCTAAAATTGGTTTCTTGTTTTTTTGATCTATTGGTACAAAATTTTTATTGTTCATTAGTTTGTTATTGAATTGTAAGTTAGTTTTATAGATAAATGTCTATGGTTGTATTCTTTCGTAAACATATATAGATTGAATTGTCAAATTATACATATATGGGTAAACAAATGTATACCTCAATTATGCCTAGTTAAAAAGATAATTTTGTTGCAAAACTTAGCAAGTTAGGAGATAAATGGATAATCATTGTTGCAAAAGACCATCATGATATTGTGAAAAATATGAAGAATCCTCTTAAAGTTACAGTCGAAGAAATATTTGGTAATGTTAGCTATTGGAATAGTTATTGATACAAATAAAAATGACTTGAAAATATTATTATAAACTCGTTACCTTGTGTTTTAACAAAAATTTTATAATTCTTTTATTTTTTATTGTGCATATCTATACACCAATCTCTTCATTTGGTGAAGTGGTCAAGAATGGGTGTTAAAGTAGGCCAATCTAACACCCATTTTAAATTTACCAACTGTTTTCTTTTTTAGGAGGTGGAATTATGTCCTCATTCCAAATCATAAGTTGAGATAAAATGAAATCAATAATAATAACAAGTAGGTGTGAATGGCGACCATAACCCACTTAACGTACTTGATAATTTGTTGATTATGCAAAACATTGCCGGTAGCATTAATACTTTAAGATAAAAAAAACAAGATTAGTGATTTTAAATCAACTTTTATAATATTAATACAACTTGAAATGAAATAACGAATTAAAAAGAAAATTAATATGGTTTGATCTTCTTAAACTTTGGGCATACCTTCTTTTCTATATTTCTCTTTTGCTTGTCCTATATTAGTAGTCTGTCCACCTGCAATTTCTTGATCATTTGTATCTCGCTTTATTGCAATAGGTTCATGAGAGGTAATCTTTTCTGGTGACATTGGATCTTTACCCTGATAATTCTTATATCTGTTTTCTGCGGATGTCATACCTTCTGGTTAGAATTATTATACATAACAATTTGATGCAAATGATCTTAAATTCTTTATTGTAAAGAATTTGCATTAAAACTAATAATTGCATTTGATGTTTCATTAAATATTATTTGGGCGACATAATCATCTATTCCTAAATTTTCAGCAATTTTCGATGGACCATATTCTAATATCATTTCAATTGTAAAACCATTGATTTGTAATAATTGAACGAGGCCTTTTGGAATATCTAGATAGTCTAGTCTTTGATCTTTCCAGATCGCTATTTTTGGTGCTTGCAATAAAAATGATAATGATGGTGGTAGAGATAGATGAGGATCAGAAACTTTTATTTTTGATACTGGATAATTTCCATTAGCAGTGTGACTACTAATCCCACCCATAGCCATATAAATAAATGGTTAACATTATTTATATATGAGTAATCGTTCATTTTTGACTCAGTTATTTTCTATATTACTTTCCTTGGTGCAGTAAATTCTGTAATCTTTATCTTTCTCTTTTGGTTTACTCATTCATGATCGGAACTTCAATTTATTTCTGTAGTTCTAACCTTTTTGCTGATGAAAAAGTAAAAAATTTTAAATAAAGAAGTCAAATTAGTTTACAAATGATCTTAATAAAATCCGAATGTCTATGAGAATAAAATGAAATGTTCCTTTTGTAAAGACAATTTGCTATATATCGATAAAGTAGAATGTAATACAGGTCAACAAATGATACTCTACAAATGCATTGATTGTAATATCGAATATAAAAAATTTACATTATGTAGAAATGAGATAATAATATGAAAAAAGATATTATAAAATCTTGGTAACCGATTGACCAAAAAATAAAAGATAAAAATACTAATCTACTATGATTAGCATCATTTCTGTATCTTTAATAAGACCATTATTATTTAGAAAAATATTGACACTGCTGGATAACAATAATCAACAACAACATCATAAACAAATAACAACCATTTCTCCATATGAAAGATTTTATCTTGCACTAAAGTCTAGCGACTCAAAAATACAATATCCGTGTTGGTTACAGAGATTTCTTGAATTTTTACAAGTAGAAGGTTCTAACATTGATGAAAAATGTCTAAATTTGTATAATAATATGTTAAAAGGTAAAAGTAGTGAAGAAATTGAAGATTTAATATTTAAATTTATTATATTTCAAAAGGAAAGGATTGAAAGAAAAGAGATAGGTCCTGGAACTCTTACCAACTACATGAAATCAATCAAATTATTTTGCAAAATGAACCGTATAAACGTATTTTGGGATATAGTAAAAACAATTATTCCATCTAATAATAGTAATGGAGCATCTGACGATCGTATACCAACAATTTATGAGATTCATAAACTAATAGAATATCCTGATCGTAGAATCAAAACTATTGTATTGATAATGTTATCGTCAGGAATACGACTTGGAGCATGGGATTACCTCAAATGGAAACATATAATTCCCATATTTAATAATGATAATGATAAGAACGAGATTATTACTGCTAAAATTATTGTTTATGCTGGTGATGATGAAGAATATTTTTCATATATTACTCCAGAAGCCTACTATTCTTTAAAGGAATGGATGGATTTCCGTGCTTCATATGGTGAACAAATTACTGGGGATTCATGGCTTATGCGTAATACATGGAAAAAAGTAAATGTGACACAGGGAAGTAGAGCAGGCCTAGCAAAAAAACCTAGAAAGTTCGAAGGTACTGGAATTCGTATATTGATGGGAAGAGCATGGAATATACAACATGTGAGAGGGGTATTAGAGAAAGGAGAGAAGAGACATGAATTCAAATCAACACATGGATTCCGCAAATTCTTTAAACCAACCTGTGAACATGCAGGAATGAAATCATTGCATGTAGAAATGTTAATGGGCCATAGTATCGGACTGGCAAGAAATTATTATAGACCAAAGGAAAACGACATTTTGGAAGATTACTTGAAATCAGTTCCTTTTCTAACAATCAATGACGAAAATAGATTATCAAAACAGGTCCAAGAGTTAACGGAAAAGAATCAAGATTCTGAATATGTTATCAAGGGTAAACTGCAGGAGAAGGAAGAACAGATTAAAAAATTAGAAGAGTCTGTCTCGTTCTTATCGGATAAATTTAATGCATTTCTATTAAGTCAACCTGGAAATAAGATAGTTTATCATGAAGATGAAAATGATGGTAAAAATAATGTTGGAATGGTTAAGGGAATTGAATTAAAACCAGAGATCAATAATAAAGCAATTGGAACAGTAATTCCTTCTTCCACCACTCACAACAGACAGCAGAAGCAATCATAACAAAAAATAAACCTCATAAAGATCTAGTTGATAAACGAATATATGATTTTAAATAATTGATTTACATTTTTATTTATTTAGACACTTACTCATTTATTTTTTCTAATTCCTCAATAATTTTTTGTATTTTGGGATTCTTAGTTTTAGATGTTTTGTCTACATGATATTTTAATGCTATTACTAAATCTTCAAAGTCGTAAATATTAGGTGGTTGTTGTTTATAAATCATTTCAACATTAGAATATCTATAAATTGGAAAACCTATTTTCCATACAACTTTTAACAAATCATTAATTTCGTCTAAATTTTCGTATTTGTTAAATTCTTTAAGAATCTCCAATACTTCTTCTGGATTTAATATAAAAAATCTAGGAGTTAGTGTGTGATATAGAGGACTAAATACTTCATCTGTAGCAGCCCTTTTAAATGGAATACTAACTCTAATTTTAAATGTTTGAGAAATTTCTTTTTGTATCTCCAATAATTCATAAAATACTAATGAATAAGTTCTATTCAATGTTGTTATATCATCTATCTCTTTGGACCATTTTAATAATGAATAAATTATATACATTCCAAGAACATGAACATATATCAAAAGAATATTAGATCTTATAGATTTAGAAGTATATTTTGTTGGATTTTGAACAATTTTATGCAAAATTGAAGTGAAATAATCTCTAATTTTATTTAATTCATCATATGTTTGAAGAATTGTACTTTTTTCATTATAATATAATTTATAATATTGATTCCTTACTTTTTCCCATCTTATCATTCCATTTTTTATCAATTCATCTATTTTTTTTCTTATAGTTAGATATGCTCCTGCTGCATTAACATTTTCAATTATATCTTGTTTCTTACATCCTGGATTCTCCTTTATATATTTTAGAATGGTCTTTTCTGAGTTAGAAAGATCCTCAAATTTTACAGTAGGCAAGAAAAATTTTTGTTGTTTTAAATTTTCTATTTCACGTTCTTATTCTTTTAATTTACTATTTGCTTTAAGGTATAGTCTTCTATAAGATATGTCTGGAGGCAATGTTTAGTCAATGTATAATGTATAGTTCGAATATATATCTATTATTAAGCACTAATAAAAACTATGAAGCATTGTATTCTTTTGGAGACAGAAACAAGAACTAAATTGAAAAATCTAGGAACAAAATCCGAGACTTACGACCAAATAATTAATAGATTAATTTTCTCATCTAAAAATATAGGATCAGGAGTTCCTGACACAAAAAAATAAAAAATGAAAATTGTAGAAGACGCAAATAATGATTTACCAAACCAACTTAAAAACTTTCTTCAAGAAAGTAAAAATGGCGATTCTATAACGAGATTAATAATAGAGCACGAAAGTAATGCAACACGCAGATCTATAGCCATCTTGAACAAAAACATATCCGAATTATTGACCTTATTGAAAGATAAAAAAACCCAAGATCGTGAAAGGAGGTTTTAATTTATGTCCACCTCCACCGCCTCCACCCCCACCAACAACAATAATGATAACAGTTTTACTACTAGAAGAATTATCCACTTAAAACAAAGTGAAGCATTGAAGCAATATGGCTTAGTAACTGATTCAGTCTATTATACTGAAACTAATGATGTAAAGATATCGTTAAATCATGCTGTAAATGCAGACATAATATTTACTATTGATAAAAAGAAGTGGCAGAATAATCTTAATACAATTGTAGAACAGGCTGAAGATAATGGCATCTATGATAAGGAGTCAAAACAATTACTTCAAAGTCATTTAAATGATAATCACGAGGAAATTCTCGCTGATTATGCTATTAATGAAGAACCTGAGGAAGCAGATCCAGAAAAACAAAAAATTAAAGAAATCACTGTCTACAAGTATTCAGAATTAGGAAAGGGTCAATTACATGAAGCAGTTTTAGTTAAAAAAATACCTTATTTTGCAAAATATAATCCCATTTCACAAACACATGAACTAGTAGAAAATATCCCTGAAATTTATAGAATTCTAAGACCACCTAGAGAGGAAGAATATCCTTACACACCTTATTCGTTCGAATCATTCGAAGAATTAGATTTTTACATACAGAAAGCAAAACAAATAACAAAAAATGAACTTTTCAAAATATTTAAAAATATTTTTGTAATGTTTGTAGATCAGGATAAACATGTAATTGTTTTATTGGCTGCAGATGCAATGTGGACGTACTTCCAGGATTTATTTGCAATAACACACTATTTTGAAGCAGTAGGAGCAAATGACGTAGGGAAAAGTAGTGTCGGTTATACTTTTGGAATTACTGGATACAGGGTTATCAGGGGAACTTCAATTAGTGGACCTAACTATATCAGGATATTAAAAAATATAGAACCTGGTCAATGTGTAATTATTGAAGACGAAGGTGATCGTATAAGTGAAGATCCTGATAAGGTCAATATTCTAAAATCAGGTTATGAATATGATTCCAGAGTACCCAAAACTAACATGAATACCAGTGATCAACTTCCTGATTGGTACCTTCCATATTGTTATAAAATGATACTTGCAGAAAAATCGTTAAGGGAATACAAAGTTCCTGGTCTTGTAGATAGGACTTTTTCTAATAAGTTAAGACCTGGTAGTGTAAAATATGCAATAAAAGAGGTAGTAGGTCCAAATCTCAGTAAAAATCCCAGGTTACAAAAATTGTACGATCGACTACTATCTTTCAGGAAATTAGCATTATGTTACAGGTTGGTCCATTACAGAGATCAATTGACAGAGATTGAGACTGGTCTAAAGAATAGAGACAATGAGTTATGTAAACCATTATTGCAGTTCTTTTATGGTACAGAAGCATTACAAGAAGTCAAAGAAACATTAGAGATATTTGTAAAAAAGAGAAGATCGAGGAAGAAAGCTAGTCTAGAAGCAGCACTCTATCCCATAATAAAGAAATTTGTGTTTGCAGAAGTAGGATTAGATTATGAACAAAATACATTTGCAGATGTAAAGGCAAAGAAAGAAAAAGTTAAAGTTCCATTTTGGAGGATCTGGGACTACATCAAAGAAGGTGGGATTGATGGACATTACGACGAAAAGAAAAGCCGATATGGTTATGAGACTATAGAATATAGTACTTTATATCAAACTTCATTACCAAAAACCATTCGTGACAAATTTACTGCAGAAATTAAACCTCAGAACTATGGTAGAGCATTACTTTTTGATATTAACGAACTAGAAAAATTCGAGGATTTGTATAGTGACATTCAGTTAAATGAAGATAATGTAAAGATAGAAGTAAAGGAATATGTGTCTGAAGAAAAAGGTGAAGATAATGAAGACAATGAAGGCTTCCTAGGTGCGTATGGTGATATTTCAGAAAAAAAGTTTAGTAATATAGGTGATAATCAGGGTGAAAAGTAGGTTTTGGCAATGGAAATTAAGTATAATAAGGAGAAATAATAGGAAAATTGAGCCAAAAAATTATTAAAATAAACACTAACCCTTTCCAGAAGCCTTCACTGCCTTCACTGCCTTCACCTCTAAACACAGACACATATTATTATTCTAATATTATTAATCGTAAAACAATAGAATCAGGTATAGATTTTATCCTATCTCACTTTGATGAATCATTGTTATTCCCCAGAAAAATCTCAACTTACAAGTCAAATAATAAACAGTTTCTCGTAAGAACTAGAGAGGAAGTTATTGATGCATTTATAACGTCAAATTTTGTAGATTGTAGAATAAATGCCTATCCCTATTTGACAGATTATAAAGGGATTCAAAGATACAAACCAAATTTTATTTTTATAGACTTGGACAAAAATAATTTTAAAAGTGAAAGGAGTTTTAAACTTGCATTATCAACCACTTTACAAAATATTAAAGATAGGTTATTAGACAGCAGCAACAGTAATGCATATCCCACTGTAATAGAAACAGGAGGAGGATATCATGTTTATCAACCGGTTTTTTGTCCAACTGCATTAGAAAATGTTATACAATTTAGTGGGTTTGATAGACCTTCAGAACAATTTTTGAGGTTTACAAAAGATAATTTGTCAAATGGTAAAGCAGACAAGCAAAATAATCCGTCATTCAAATCATGTTTGCTTAAGATACCAGGCTCAATAAATTCCAAATATTGTAATAGCAATGTCAAAATTGTTCAGAAATGGAATGGCTATAGGCCTCCTATACCTAGAGAGTTTGTAGAAGAATTTAGAACCTACTTGATTCAAAAAAAGATTGATGAGGCTAAACAGAGACAAAAAATAATGCTATTGAGATTAAAAAAAGAAAGGCAACAAAATAACGACAACAATTATTATGGATGGATTGAAGAGAAAATACTTGCAAACTCGTTTCCAGATTGCAGAAAAATTATAGTTGATTTGATTTTAGCACCGTATCTGATAAATATCAAAAAAATGTCTTATGATGAATCCTATCAAATGATCAAAGTATGGTTAGATAAATGTACTTCTTTGCAAAAATTAGACAACTATCAAAATTTTGTTAATTATAGAATACATTCAGCACTTAAGGCAGCAACACAAAAAGGTATAGGACCAATGAGTCTATACAAAATTAAAACTGATAGCAGATACATAAATAATTTGTACCTCTTGATATCTCAAAACGAAAAATAAAATGATGGAAAGTGAAGGTATTATTTATTTAGGTGAATGTGTCATAATATGTCTAATTTGAGTGACAAAATAAAGTGATCAGCAAACAACAGTATGAGGCTCAATTGCAACAAATTTTTAGACTATTGCTTGAAAATAAGACACAAGAGGAAATAGCAAGAGAACTCAATATTTCTACTCGCACAGTTGCCAGATACTCTCAACGGATAGACAAAAGACATGGTCAGATTCAAAAACAAAAAACATATGATACACTCTTTCTAGAATGTAATTTGCTTAAAAATAGACTTCTAACATTGTACAAGGCGTTAGAAACTCAAGTGATATCTGATAAAACGTCAGGTACGGAAAAGGCAAAATGTGCTGAAGTTGCAGCCAATATTGCTATAGATGTTATGAAGATGGAGAGCGAAGGTATCAAAGCAGTTAAAGATGCTCTAATAGCAGAAAAAGAGGCAACGAGAAGAGGATCACTCTCATCAGCAATTAGTGACAACATCAGCAATAATAGCGACAATAGTAGTAGAAATATTATGGATGAATTAGAAGAAAGTTGCTGATATTTGCTAGCATTTCTATTCCTGATACATCTTCAATACGAAAGAGATTGGAATGAATTACGTAAAAGTTTTACGCTTCCTGAATAATGTTCCAGAAGAAAAGTTTCTCACATGAGAGATTGTTTTAATCTGTCTTGTGTTCTCCAATATGCACGTGCCCCCGCAATTGATCCACCATAACGATATTTTATTTTCCTTTGTGGTTTTTTATTCCAGTATTTTGATTTACACCTTGCACATGACTTGGGAGGAGTTATTTCAATAATATTTTTTTCAACAATATAATAATCTCTAGGAAACCATAGATAATCACAACGTATACAATGATACGCAAGCACAGCCTTTAGTCCTAAGGCTTTGTGTTCTGGCAACGTCATTCCTTCATACCTACCCTTCTCAGGACTAGGATACAACACATCCATAAGTTCAGAAACTGCCTTGTCTATATTCTCCTTTGAGAATTCCGATTCAGACATGCTATATATTACACTACTACTAGGAGTCTAATATATAAACAGATTTATTTTTATTATTGAATTTCTGTTTTACTTCATTTCTCATTCCTAAAGGAACTTCATAATATACGATTAACTGCATACTGTTATTATTTGCAAGAATATGAGATTGAGAACCATGTACTTTGCCTCCATGTTCAACGATTACGATATCTGATAAAATTTCATACTTCTTTTGTATTTCTGAAACAGGACCAGTTAACAACTCGAAGGAATTGGACATTTTTGGTTTAGATTGACCTGCAAAAGAGGAGGCATATGGTGTTCGTTTTTTAGCAGAGGGATTGTAATATCGAGGTTTTGGTGAATCTGATGGTAGAGTTATTCCTTCTCCTCCTTCTGCTGTTGTTATAGCCGTATTTGCTGATAATTTGTTACTTCTATTAGGACAAATATGTTTCTTTTTTGTAAATACTTCCCAATATTCATTTACTGAAGAATTCCAGTAAATTTGAATACCACAGTTATAGACGCAAGGTCTTGGAGTAATATTTTCATTATTATTGGGAGCCATTTTAATTAATTAAGAGTCAGTCTATCAATCCCCAATGTTTTCGATTTACATAACCTTCCAATTCTTTTTCTTCTTTTTTTGTTAATCTCTCTTCTTTATTTTGCAATTGATCGTATCTTGACATTCCACAAAGAGTGCAAGACAAGTCTGTTTCAGAAAGAATTTCATGTTTACATACTTTATTGCTATTGTTGTTATTATTAGAACTAATTTCTTGCAAATTCTATTATTGAAGTTTTATCTTTGTTACCATTATTATTAATATTTATATCATCATTAGCAACATATCCAACAATCAAATCAGTATTCCAATACAAATTTTTTATTAGTGCATAACTTAGATTATAATAACAGTTTTTTTCCTTGCTATAAATTAGATAGTCACCTATTTGAAATCTATAACCTTTTGGTTTATTTACTATCCTGCCATTTTTTAATGCAGTAACAGTGCTTTCAAATTTATAACTATTATTTATTTTCAATAGGTTAAACCTTCCCTCAAATATTACAAATTATTATCAGCCATTTCTTATTGTGATATTTCTTTATATTAGTTTACCAGCAAATTCAAGGGTTATGTATAATATATAATCAAGAGTGGTTTCTTCCAATCTATAACTTTCTATTTGGTCTCTTAATAGATCTTTATCATTTTTATTTATTGCAATTTTTCTTTTCTTGTCTAATTCATTGAAAATACTATTAATAATTATTAGTAATTCTTTTTCCTCTTCTTCATATTCATTCTGTTGTTGTTGAATAATATTTTCGTTATTTACTGCTTCTTTATACTTTTCCAATGTATGATCTATTATTTCTATAATTTTTTCATAACGTTCATTGGAGATTAGATGATCTGAATTCAGTGTAATTTTTTGGTATTGATCTCTGATAGATAGTAGACAGTTTTCAAAATTGCTAATTGTAGTAGTATTATTGCTATTTTGATTAATCCATAGATCAAGGTTTGGCATATCTCAAACACAAAAACATCTTTTATTAATTAGAAAGATACTTTGCTAGAGGGGGAGAGGTACTTTCAGAATAAGATTCTAGAAGAATCTTTCAATGTACCTGTGTAGTTTTGGAGATTCTTATTCCGTTAGGTCAAAGAAAGAATATGAAAGAAATTTACTGTTGCTTTGATTGAATCACAATAATAACAAGTTTAAAGATTAAAAACAAAAACGTTGATTAGACTATAACTAATTCTATAACTTTAGAGGATGTTATTTTTAGGAGCGGGTGCTTCTCGTGCATTCAATCTACCTGATTTAAATGAAATTAGTGGTATTATTTTGAAAAATATTAGTCAATGTAAAAGTTATTATAAAATTATTAAATTAAAAAACATCCTAGACCAAGAATATAATAATACTGTTAAGAGTAACAATGGAGTAGATATAGAAATTCTTTTAACCGTATTAAATATTATTAATTCTGAAGATCATACTGTAATAACTAATCCATTTCGACTCTTATTCCAAAATTTAAATAACAATGAAATAGGAAAATTAGATGTTAATGAATTTAATGAATTTAAGGATAAAGTAGCAACAACATTTATAGAAAATCTCAAAATAAATTCTAAAAATAAAAAATTGGTTGATAAAATAACAAATTCTTATAATGAATTACTAAATATTTCTATGCTCCCAACTGATATTTTCTCTATAATTGTTACTACAAATTATGATAATACAATAGAAGTATTTGCAGAAAATACTACTACAGATAAATTTAAAGATTATTTAAAATTTCGAGGATTCGAATCATATTATGGAGGAGTTTCTAGATTTTATATACACCAAAATCCTGGAATGAGTATTCGATTCTTAAAGTTACATGGCTCATTAGATTGGTGGATCAATGAGTCACAAACAGAAATTACTTTAAATGAAAGTGGAGAATCTTATGGAAAGAATTTAGGTAAACGTTTGATGATTTATCCAATTCAAGATAAATATATTTCAGAATTTCCATTTTATTATACTTACGATTCGTTTAAAAATATGCTAAAAAAAGAGAAAATTGTAGTTGTTATAGGATATTCTTTTAGAGATGAATCCATTAATAATGCATTTTGGAACAGACTTTTTACTGAGACTAATAAAAGAGATGAATTTAAGATTTTAGTTTGTACAAAATCAAATGAAGTAAAGCATCGAGTAAGGAGGATTTTAAAAGATGAAAAGAAATTTTCATTTTTGGAATATAATTTTGGTGAAGAACATTTCATTAAAGAACTTAGCCAGAATTTAAACACTTTAACTGATTAATTCATATGACTAAAAAAAGAAAAATAAAGGTCAAAACTTACCCCAAGACCACCGAACCCTGAAGAAAATTATTTTAATACAATTTACCTGTTAATTCACGGATTATGAAAAGAACATAATCAATAGTATCTTCTTCTTCGCTGTACTTCAACGTTTCATCTTTTAGAAGAGTTTTTTGCTTTTTGTTTATAACTACTTCTCTTTTTTTATCAAGTTCTTCAATAATATTGTCTATTATTGCATGTTCGTTCATCTTTTGTATATTGGTTCCAGTTTTATATTTCTCTAAAGTCCAATCTATCAGTTCTATAATCTTTTGCTGACGTTCATTATATGTAGGATGTGAGTGAGGATGAATCATTTTTTGGCGTTCAGTTTTAATAGATAACAAATGATTTTCAAATTTGTTTGTTATTGTCTTTGTAGTCATACCTTCATAATCATTTTTATTTTGATTTACCCAAGGGTCAAGATTTGGCATATTGCAAACACAAAAAATGAATTTATAAATTTGATAGATACCTGAAGGAAGGGAGAGAGAGGAAAAGAATAGACTTGTGGGAATACAACAAATTAGTTTTATCAATCCCAATAAAAAAGATTATGAAATAATATCAGCAAAAAGTTCAAAATATATAATATTTTTCAGCATAATGTCAAATAATATGATTAGAGAATGAGAAATTTAATTGTCATTCCCTAATCTCCTATACCTAATATGTTACTCTACTATTTTTCGCATTTCAAATATATTTTATCAATATTATTAAAATAATGCACAAGTCAAGAACAAACACAACTACCTTTGTACTTTTAGCAAGTTCAATAGTAATGTTAATGATAATGCCATTTCTGAACCAGAACAATAGTTTTTCAAATCTAGTGATGGCTCAAGAATATGACAAATATAGAGATAGTAGTTATAGCCAATATCCAACTGATGATAATAAATATCAGTGTAGAACAGGTCCCTTTGAAGGTTTCTTCGTAAGTTCAGTAGAATTCTGTAAGCATATTAAATTTGATGATAATAAAAAAGATAGAGATGGTAAAGTAGGTCCACAAGGCCCACCTGGCCCACAGGGTCCCCCTGGTGCTAATGGAACAACAGGAGCAACTGGAGCAACAGGTCCTCAAGGCCCACAAGGAGTTAATGGTACACAAGGTCTACAGGGCCAGCCAGGGGAGAACGCTACAGAGGTAATAGTCAACAACATCAAAGATGAAGTAACTAATCAAACATTACAATGTATATTGAATACAAGTGTTGACCCAGCATCAATTGACTGTGCATCAACAACAACGTTGAATTGGAGTTTAACTATCGAATGTACACCTCTTGATACTACTCCCGAAAGTGCCCAGGCATGTAATAGAATAAAAACAGAAATACTTCCAAATTTATATACTGTTGAAATTTTCGGTAACAATCCAACTCCTAATATTTTCAATGGTTCATCCGTTCCTGTAGTAGTTACAATCGGTCCAGGTAACCTTGGTTTTCTTGTCATTTCATCAGAGGTCCAATCTATAATGGACAATATTGAGAGTGACTTAAATGTAAATATATCAGGTGATTTTATAGAACAAGGACATTGTATTGGTACTATAAGTAAAGGAGAAAAACTATTCTGTAATGAACAAGTGCTATTTAAACCTACTAAAAACTAGCAATTGCAAATACTTCTAAGACGTGGTTTGGGTACCAAGACATCATTAATAAAAAACCATTCTTTTATTTTAAGTCAATTACTTATCTATATCTGTCTATACTATAGAAATATTGTAAGCAATGGTTCGTAGAAACAAATAAGACAGATTCACAAAAAGATAAAAACTTGATTTTAAAGTTAGTTGCAGAATTAATAGCGAATAACCAACACATGTCAACATTAGGAATGGTTACTCCTATAATAGCAACAATCAAGAATATTATGGATAAGGAAAAACTAAGTAATGCCTCCAAATACATCAGCAGCAGCAATCCCATTCAATATCAGACTAGCGAAGAAGAAAATATTGATACCGCAGGAACAGATGACACTTTAGACGATCAATATTTAGGAGAATCTACAAAGAACTTTGACAAAAATAGGAAATTCTAATTTAGTTCTGTAATTAACAATTGTTGTTGATAATATTAATAACATGTAAGAGATCTAGATATTCAAACACTCATTTTGTGATATTGATTTTTGGTTTTACTTCATTTCAGTTTTCTGAAGATTCTCCCATAAAGGAAGATATTACAAAGAAATTTACTCTTCCGTTTATCATTTCATTAATTTTTATAATTATCAATGGAGTAAACTCTATCATTTTTTCTTTAATTTCTCTAAGATTAACAGACTATGATTTTACTATTGCCAAAGAGAATCCAAAGGAATTAAGAAAAATTTATTTTGACTATTACTGGGACCAAGAAAATATAAGTTATGAAAATACTTTAAGAGATTTCGCTGATGATTATATTGAAACAATAGCAAATAATTTTAAAAATAATGAAAATAAAGCAGAGTATATAGTCATTTCTTTTTATTTTCTCTTAGCATCTATATTTTCTATTGTAGTATATCACTAGAAAAAGAGGAAGGCAATGGAAATTTATTATTACTACTAATCAATTAACTAGGTTCACCGATTTTTAAATATCCTACAACGAAAGAAACATTGCACTATTCTTAGCAACAAGAGGTTCCCTTAGAATAGTCATAGTCAAGAATCAATATAGGAGTTATATTGATCATCTATTAAGGCTATGACTATTCTTGAATAATTAAATAAATTGTCTCAAATTATTAAATACTATAATATCAATTTGAAAATACTCTAAACAATAACCCAGGAATATCATATTCCATCGCCATAGCCTTCTCTTATTGTCCCTCATCAATAGTAGTAGGTTATGGCTTTAACTTTTATATAAAAAATAAAATAATTATTTAATCTTATACTACCATAGCGATATATGTTCTGATTAAAGAAACAAATTATGAAAACATTTTTCAGTATTATTTTGAAGAATATAATTAGTTAACTAGATTGAGAATTGTTATTCCCTAATCTGCTGTATAGGATTTCTTACTCTACTATTTTTCGCATTTCAAATATATTTTATCAATATTATTAAAATAATGCACAAGTCAACACTAACTTTTGGACTTTTAGCAAGTTCATTAGTAATGTTAGTAATAATGCCATTTCTTAACCAGAACAATAGTTTTTTCAATGTAATGGCTCAAGAATATGACAAATATGGAGATAGTTCTTATAGCCAATATCCAACAGACGATAAGAAATATGAGTGTAGAACAGGTCCATTTGAGGGCTTTTTTGTTAGTTCAGTAGAATTCTGTAAACATGTTAAATTTGATGATAATAAAAGAGATCACAGAGATAATAATCAAACAGGAACCCAAGGTCCGCCAGGTCCAGCAGGTCCAGCAGGAGCAACTGGAGCGACAGGTCCACAAGGAATTCAAGGTATACAAGGTGCAATTGGCCCACAAGGTCCTAACCAAATAAATTCTTCAAGTGTGTATTCAGTGAGAGGAAATTTTAGTAACACTCAGGATGATGGTTTCGCCAACTCTGTTGCTATGTGCGATCCAGGAGATACTGTATTAAGCGGTGATTATGAAATTATCAATCCTGCTAATGCGGGTGAGATTGCCGATTTTGCTCTAGAAACACAAGATGGATGGGTTACAGTTGCACAAGGAGGAATTGCTGTTCCTGATCTTGTTGCAGTCATAACAGATGCTCAATGCTTTGACAATCCACCATTGAGGTAGACCTTAAACCTCAATCATTTTTTATTTTTTATCCTAATAACAGATACTTATTATAATTATTAAAATATAGAGATTAATTTCAGAATATAGAATGAGAATTTAAGATATTAATAAATATATTTTAAACAATATGTAATTTTGTCATTAATTCCCAATTAGACAA
>JANWKP010000068.1 GCA_025451315.1 Nitrososphaerales archaeon
AGCAACCATTATGGAAGAGCTATCCAAGCACAAGTTTAATCCAGCTATTGTAGGAAGAATCGGAAAACTGGGGAAAGTTGGAGTTAGTTTTAGTAATAAGATTCAACAGTAAAAAGATTAGTTGTTAGTAGTTAGACATACTACAAAAGGAGTTATTTGAACATTTTCTCCTTCCACATTTATCGTCCAGCTGTTATTTTGAATGTTGGGTATCCTTCCAATTTCGTTATTTTCTCCTTTATCGTTTCCTTCTTCATCTCCTACGATACTGTATCCACCACTTAACGGAATATTATTGTCGTTACAGGTTGCAGTGGCAATTACGAAAGAATCTTCTTCTGATATAGATTGTTGAACGCCATTTTTAACATACATGTTTTCCTTTAAGATAATAGAGTTATTTACCTGCTGGTCCTGCTGGTCCTACTTCACCTGCTAATTCATCGTTTCCCGTGGACTGAAATATTCTAATCTAAGTTATCTTTTATTGATTCAGGCAACATCACTGATTGATTATCACTATTGAAAAATGATTGAGTTTGATTTACGTCAGATAAAGGTTCAGTTTGTACTGGTGACAGGTTATAGTTTAAAGGATCGTTAGTGTTTCCCACATCACCATCTAGTTGTTGAGCAACTACAAGTCCATAGTTACCTGCATGGCTGTCAAGACTATTGTACTTATAATCAAATAAGACAAATTAATTGGATTTCTATACAGTTTCAATTATTCTATATATTAAGATTATGATACTTCACAATTTGTTAACCTTTTCCTGTTTTGTAACAAAATTTGTAACAAAATTTTAATTAACTTTTACTAATCTGTCTCTATAACTATGAATAATTCGTTTTCCACAACCATTACAGAAAATATCGCTACAGGTAGCACATTTTACTAACAGACTTCCACTACAGCCGTGATCTAATAGAAATGGATCATATACTTCAAAAAAGTGTTCATGGACATATTTCATATCGGGGTATTCATTCTTTGCGGTAATTGGAAATAAATCTAAATTGCTGGCAACAACATTTTTGTAGTGAATAGAGTTAATTGTAGGATCTATATCAGAATTATTATAATTCATAGGCGATCATATTATGATAAATGTGCAGAGGCCAAACAATATATTGATTTCTTGTTTGGCAGTGTAAAAAGAATAACTTTGATGGTATAGTATTGTTCACACGAATGTTTGACATTGTCAGATTAATACAATTCTAATCACCGTCAGATATAAAAATATAATGGTTAGAGTTGTAATTAATTCGCAATTCCACTCATATAGTAGAAAATATCTCATCAATATTGAAAAGGTTATTGAATTTTAACCAAAGTTTCAACAAGATGTCAATATCGAGTTAACCTTATTGCATCCCATGTTTTTTTTTGTCTTTATGTTAGCTTATTTAAAATGACTATTTGATTATGTATTTTATCCACCATACAAGCGTTTGATCCTTTGAATTATAAAAAAAGAATGGAAAAAAGTTTCCGTAGTGTTATTGTATTGTTGAATTGCTTTCTTTGTTTGCTGTTTTCTTGGTTTTGTAAGTTAACACTGTTATCCGAACGCATATCACCTTCATCAGATGACACACTTTTGATTTGGCTATTTGATTCGGATTGAATTATCTTATCATGAAGATACCATTTTTCTAACAAATGATAATTAGTGGCTACTAAAGGGGGCGATAACCAAAGTAAATACGACTACCATGGTAACACAAGTCATTAATGTCTGTTCAAAATATCTACAAATACATAGGGCCAGAATATAACCTTTATAGATTTTTGGTACATGAGATTGAATGTGTTTTGATTGATGAATATGGTTTGATATCCCAAGTAGGTGTTAAAGGATATGGAATGCAGCCAACAGTATAAGTCATTTAGTTAAAGAACATACATTTGTTTTTCACAAATAGGAATGGAAATAGACACAAGTATTTGTGAACCTTACAACAAATGATTAAAAAATTATTGAGTACCAGCAGTGCTCTTTATTAAAACATTAATTTGTTTGATATGATACCATCCATGCAATAGGTCAAGTGATTGTCAATTATGACTAGAAGTTAATTAAAAACATTTACTGACAACCTTTATATATAATTATTGTAATATTTTGGTAATGTTTAACAAGATCACATATTTACATATTAATACCTCAGCATTACATGAATTAATTGAACGTGAAAACCGAATACTTTCATGTTGCTATCAATAAAAGATACATCTTACAAAAAGTTGCATTAATTTAATGATCTAGTTAAACGAGTAGAAAATGAATAAGAAGAGGTGGTGGATGATTTGGAAAATAAAAATAGTACAACAAAAGATGAAAACAACATACATCTTTCCCTAAAAGAAGGTAGTCTACAGGACAATCAAATAACATTTGTTAATTTTTCCAACAATTATTGTGTATGCATAATTGACATAATTGATTCTACAAACAATACATTTGATATATTAGAATCTAAAAAGATCAAACAATACTACTCTGTATTTCTAAATACCATGACCTCAATTATAAGTCGTCATGGGGGTAAAGTAATTAAAAACGCTGGCGATAACTTGTTGTATTATTTTCCAAGTACAATGAATGAGAGTAACCATTTAGATTTTCAAGATGTAATCGAATGTGGATTAACGATGATTGATACAAAGGATCAAATGGATCTGTTGTTGAATTTAAATGGTTTACCTTCTATAAATTATAGGATTAGTGCAAGTTATGGTAAAGTAGAACTAGCTATCATAGCAAATTCTCATAGCGGCGATATTTTTGGAACACCTGTAAATGTATGTTCCAAAATAAATCATTTAGCTTCATCAAATCAAATGATAATTCATAGAGATCTCTATCAAGTCATTAAAGAAATGCCATATTTCGATGACTATGTATTTGAGGAATTAGATCGTAAAAACAGTGTTAACGACTATTCAGAGAATAATAGAAATGTATATACAACTTATTCTGTTCGTCGATTTGAAGATATTAATAAACAAAAAGAAATAGAAAGTAAAATATTAGAATTACATGCTGAACGTAAGCGTATTAATCAAAATAAAAAGAACTCGTCTTTTAACATTTTGTTGATAGATGATGACAAAGACATTCTTTTTACATATTCAGCGATAATTAAAAGCCAAGGGTTTATGATAACCTCTTTTTCAAATCCATACAAAGCACTTGATGACTTTTCCACAACGAATCCATATTTGTACGATTTAGTTATAATGGATATACGGATGCCGGGAATAAATGGCATTAAATTATACTCTAAATTTAGAATAATGAATCCCAATGTAAAGATACTTTTTATGTCTGCATTAGATGCTGTTGGTGAATTGTTAAGCTTATTTCCTGAAATTAGTGATTCAGATATATTGAGAAAACCTGTAGATTCCCAACAATTATTAGACAAAATAAATACAACAATAAGACAATAAGAAATTAGTTAGAAGATATGGAATTGAATTACAAAAAAGTCAATAGTTAAGACAACAATAAGGTAATTTATTCGACAATTAATGGTTTACTTAAAAATATGTCCAAAATCAATTACAGAAATTTATTGTAATCTGCTTATCTAAGATTGTAAAGAAAATACAAATATCGATACTAACCCAGATGGTCGCTGATTACCTGATTGCCAAATCAATATTTAACGATTTAAATACAATCGGACAATATACCGATAGATAGAGTTATTGTATGTAAAAATCAAGTGTGTCACTTAACACAAAACCTATCATACTCACCCAAAAAAATTCTATGTCTGTAAAAAAAGTATTTAGATGCTTTTTATTGTTGTAGTAATATCTCAGAACAGATCTTTTCAAAGATTACAAAATGGAGTCATGATGGGTAATATGAGGCTAAAATATATGATGATTGAATAATTATTGTTGACAGTAATTTATAAAACCCAGATTATCGAGAAAATCTTAAACTAATAAATAAAAAAAAGATGTTTTAGTTTTTTATCACTTTATCTGCTGGATGGATATCAGTCACACATACTGCCTTACCTATGGGCTTTAGGACGAACGAAACTACATCTTTGACATTGGTTCCAGGATTTATTGTAACTGGTTTTCCATCCGGTGGTGGTGAAGTACCAGTAAATTTACCTGGAAGATTTGACATTATTGCTTTATCCTTGCTTACTAGCACATCACCTGGAGATTGGAAGGTAATTGCAGTTACTTGGGGGTCAGATCCACAAGGTGAACCTGGTAGGGAGCCCAAAGATACATAATGATTGTGCCATATTGGATCAGCAGCATTTCTTTGATCTTCACTATCTTTTATACCAGCATGAGTAGTACTTACCATAACGGCCTTCAAACCTTCAGCAGTCAAAATACCATAACCGAAGGCACCAGCTTCCCCTTTAGTTGGGATATGTCCGTGTGCTTGTAAAACGGCTTGTACTTTGTTTGCATCCTTTGCAATTACTGCTTTATCAATTACTCTATAATCCGGAGTAACTATTGCAGCAAGAGAGGCTCCAGCTTTATCGTCAATGGCGTCTTCAAACAGGCTGTACCCAGGGATATTTTCTAAACCTAGTAATCCTGTAGATAGTGCGTTTGAAGATTAGACTTGTATGTAAGATAGCAATCCTATAAATAGACTGCCTATGACCAGAGTCATCATGATGAGCTTTGAATTTGAATTCATCTTATTCACTATTTAGACTAAAATTGTGTATATTTGGAATTCTTCTTAAAAATATACAACTCTAACATATATTAACAAAATATATAAAAGTAATAGGTCAATTAAGGTGTTGTATTGTTCTAATGAAAATTAGATAAAAATATACAACTAGATATACAATTGTGCTAAAATCACAATTACAATTTGATTTGCAAATAAATTAAATAAAGAGTATCATCTCCTTTTCCAGCGTATATGCTGTCATCTCCACCAATAGCAAGAATTACATCGTTTCCATCTTTGCCAAAAATAGTATCATCCAATTCACTTCCAATTATGTAATTATCCTGATTTGTTCCTATTATAAGTCCCTGTCCTTTAATCACAAGACTGGATGTTTTGTCATCTACATTACCGGGATTATTTTAATTGTTGGGAATATTAAGATGGTTATTTTTTCCTGCGAAGGCGGGCGGTGCAGTAGGTATTGTTATCAAACTACTGTATAAACTTGTCATATAATCCAGATTGGTAATTTGGGCGAAAGTGAACAGACCTATACTACTAATAATCACAATGGCCAAATTCCTAAATGATGTTCTATAAAACATACAATACTTGAGAAAGACGTTGGCCAACTTCTATATTTACTTTATGTTACTCACCCTATTTGAGATTCAAAATCTTATTGCATGAACATTGTATGATTTTATAATACAGAGAACACTTCCATCATTAATAATGTCCTTTGACAATACTAATTCATTATAAATTGATTCACATTTACATTCAAGTTTATAAAATGACAAGATATCAATCTATTGAACAATTATGATTTTGTAGAAATAATCCAAAAGGCATTTTATTGTTTTAACCCCAACTTTTGGACCAGAACGATAAACTATTTCCCATATACGTATCAACAATTGTTTTATCCATTCATTCTTTCATTTCGTCTGAAAACTAGAGTGATTTCTCACTGGAGGAGGAGAGGAGAATGAGAAGTATACATTATTTCTAGATCGATCCAGTCCATTTCTTTTGTAGCTTTAACCGGTCGCTAAATTCTATATAAAGATAACAAATACCGGCATTATTACTACAGTAAAAGACCTTAATATGCAGTTTAACCAAAGATCCGACCAAGATTTATGAAAAGAAGATATTGTTGTATATTATGAGAATATTGAAAATGATTTGAAATTGGTAAGATTATCAATAGTGAATTATGTTTACTTTTACTGTTGGTCAAAAGAGATTAAATCTTACGGTAGTTCAAAAGCTCCAAATATATATTTCTACATCCATGCCGATGCCAAAATTACACTAAAAAATCTTACTTTTAGTCCACAATCGTATTTCAATTTATAACATTTGATTTTAATATGGTTCAGGCTCGATTTGCTTGTGAGGTGGCTTTAGGTTCTGGCGCAGATCTTAGTTCAGCAGGAATACTAAAACTAAAAGTACAGCCAATTCCGTTCTGGTTGTTTGATGCCCAGATCTTACCTCCATGAGCTTCTACTATGTTTTTTGAAATGTATAGTCCTAAACCAGTTCCACTATCGGACTTTGTAATAAACTTTTCAAATAGATGAT
>JANWKP010000069.1 GCA_025451315.1 Nitrososphaerales archaeon
GCCCTACCATTAAAGATGACAATCTTGCTGTTGAAAAAATTACTGACGCTTTGGACTTTCCCACCAGTATGGCTTTTTTGGGGCCCAATGATATATTAGTTACCGAGAAAGTAACAGGAAAAGTTATTAGGGTACTTGACGGTCAAATGCAAGACAAGCCTGTTCTGGATGTACCCGTGGCTAGTACCATTGAACGTGGTCTACTTGGTATTGCGGTATCTAAACAAAGTGATGGAAAAACGTATGTTTTCTTGTCTTATACAGAATCTGGAGATGGAGTAGATGGTAGTGATTTTACGGATCAGACAGAGCCATTGGGGAATAGACTTTATCGTTATGAATTTGTTGATGGTCGATTAATAAACCCTGTTCTCTTGTTAGATTTGACCGCTGTTCCCGATAATGGTAGAGGAGAACACAATGGAGGTAAGATCTTGATAGGACCCGACAATAACATTTACTACGTAATTGGCGAGGTCGGCGGTCATAGAACACAGTCTCAAAACATAGTGGACGGTCCAGCCCCTAATGGGCTTGGAGGTATTCTCAGAATTACACAGGACGGCAGTGTAGTAGATGATGGTTCCATATTTGGCAAAGGATTGCCTCTGAATGTTTACTATGCCATGGGTATTAGGAATAGCTTTGGTATGGATTTTGACCCGTTAACTGGAAACCTCTGGGACACAGAAAATGGACCCACTGCTGGTGATGAAATCAATTTAGTATATCCAGGATTTAATAGTGGCTGGTCATTAATTCAAGGATTTTCAAAGAATGATTTTCAGGGTACCGGTGCAACCTCGGATGACCTAGTATATTTTGGCAAAGGATCGTATGCTGAACCTAAATTTGAATGGGTTACTCCAATAGGAATTACTGCATTGAAATTCTTAAATTCTGGTAAGTTAGGACAAGAATATCAAAACAATATGTTTGTGGGCGACATAAATAATGGTCTTTTATATCGATTTGTTCTTAATCAGGCTAGAGACAACATACTCATAAACGATACTTCCTTAGGAAATGTCAAATCATTAACAGATTATGAGGTTAATGATCCCAAGGAAAATCAACCCATAGTATTTGGTCAAGGCTTTGGTGGGATAACCGATATTCAGGTGGGACCAGATGGATATCTATATGTATTAAGCTATACTGGATCGCTATTTAGGATTTTACCATATTCAGATGGCGTAGATGGAAAAGAGCATCAACTCGTGGATACGGCCGAAACTAACGATACTGAGAATAATAACTCTGTACCAGTATCCATTGCAGGAATAAATGGAGATAATTCATATTCACCAAATCCTGTAAAAATACAAAAAGGTCAAACTGTAACTTGGTATAATGGAGACGCAATTTCTCATACTGTCACATCTGGTCTAGATGGTGACACGGATGCAGGGACGATATTTGATTCGGATGCAATAATACCAAATCAGCACTATAGTATAACTTTTGATAATACAGGTGACTATCAATACTATTGCATTTATCACCCATCAATGGTAGGCGAAATTATAGTGGAATGATTAATTGTGTAATAGATCTAATAACCGGGTTATAAGCAGATATGATATATCTCAATTATTTTAACGAAAAAAATGGTAGAGGCTTTCTACTAATGCTAAATTGGATAAATCATATTGTTCATTTAATATCTAGATTTCTAATATTTCTAATACTTGATTTTAAAGTGACCACTTCGTTTTTAAATTTTTAATAATTCGGATCATTTGAAAATATTTTGTTTCCAATTCTTTCTCTTTCCATAGGATAACAAAAGATACTCCAACCCCAAGGAGTATTCCGCCCAAGACATCCAATGGATAATGACCCCCTACATATACGCGTGAAAAACAAACCAAAGCTGCTTCAGTTGTTAAGAGTAATGCCACAAGGAACTGAATGGACGATCCCCTCATCAGTACCAAAGCAACGGTCGCTCCTGCAGAGACTATTAGAGCATGACCAGATGGATAAGCGTACTCAGAATCTGCAGTTATCAAAAAGTCTGATTCAGGGATAACCGGTCTCGGTCTTTCAATAATTTCCTTTGTGATAATTCCTATGGGTATGAGTACGATCATCGATATAAACATAACAAAGGCAGTCTTTCTACCTGTCTTTCTACCTGTCTTTCTACCGAAAATAAATAGGAAAAGTATGGCCAGTATCCAGAATACTTCTCTTCCATACCAGCTCAAGCATATCATGAGTTGATTGAGAACCTGAAAATGAGAATTATTTATTCTTAGAAAGAGTCTATTATCGGTATTTGTCAATGAATTGCTTTTTAAATTGGATTTAGGTGAAACGACCACTGCCAAAACAATAAAAGCAGATATAGCGATTATTGAAAAAATAAGATATTTATTATTCAAAAGATCTCAACTTTAAAGTTAAGCAAGTTGTTATTAAACCAAACGTTACTTTGCATTAAATCCAGGTAGATTAAGATATAGTAGGTATATTTCTAGTCACACTTCATATCAATAGTATATCTACTAATTTTTATTGAACCCATTAGTTGGAGATATAGTCTTGTCTGGATATCAGATACATAGGAAATTTATAAGGAAATAGAGGATAGTGTCAATAAAAGATTTACTGCAATGTTTTATGGGTTGTCACATGATAACTAAATGTGTCACTTTTTGTTAGAACCATACTACCACAAGGAACATAATCCCTTTGGATAAGAACCTATTTAATAAGGTATCTCAAATATGCACAAATCCTTCTGTCTTGTTTTTGGGGATATAAAATTTGTTAGTGTGAAAACTACTACAAGTTATTGCTTTGCAATTTGGCCACGAATTTCGCTATCCATACCAAACAAACTTAGAGAGTCAGGATGGTATGTATAAACTTGTACATATGCACTACCATTATTAAAAAGCTTGACTAAATCTGTAATGTTTTTGCTGCCTGCTAAGGGTCCAAATTCAAAGGCTTGTGTAAAAACTGTTCCATTGAAGAAGAGTTTAGTTCTTTCATTTTCTGAATCAGCAGATGTGCAACAAATTTCTGAAGGTAGGGATGTCGTTTTTTGATACAACGTAACCACAGAAGGTCCATTTTCATTCATTTTGCCCAACTGAACTTCAACTTTTCCCACATCACTATGTATATTTGTGAGATTTATTTCATAATATACTTCATTATTGTCGTAGTAATGATCATTGGTAATAAATTTAACAATACCCATTGCATTTGTGTTTACAGGAGGAATGTTGTTATCACCAGTTAGGTTTGCTATATATGATTGAATTTGTTGTGGCTGTTGCAATAACTTTGATTCAGATGATATAACTGGTCCAGTCATCTGGATAATAAAATACAATGATGCAAGTATCATAATTGATAAAGTTAATGCGGCATACATGGCCTAACGTAAGTAGCATTAGTTTAATTATTAAATATTTATTGGTAAAGCAGATTCATGAACTCTTATTTGTAGATGCTTCACATAAATGACCTAGCGGTCTTTTGAATAATTGTTAGCCCGAATTTTACACAGAGTTTATAACAGGGCATCCTAGGTTGAATTGCGATAAGCTTTGAGGATCCTATCCCAAAACAATCGCCCACGCTGATCTCGCTATCAGATACTCATATACTACCTTGTCTGGACCACCATGAACTGTCAAATCCGCCTATTTATCGCCGTCAAGGTTAAGACTTCTTAACTTTATACGTCCTTCAACAGGTTCCTTGAAAGTACCAGTTGTTACTTTCAAACCTTCAAATTCAACCTCTTTGGGAATAGATAGGTTAACAGAAGTATTTGAGGGAGGTGTCATTTACGACATCCATTCAATATTTCTATTGCAATCAACTATCGAATACTACTTTATACATATCCAATTGTGAATTACAAAATTTGATCTTTAGCACTAGTAGTTTGATATGCAAAGGGTGATATGGTGTTTGGATGCTTTTCTAAAACTTAACATTTACTGCTTACTGTAAGGGATGGGTAAACCCCAATTCTTAAATAAAAATATGGAACTTTCGTCAGTAATGGACAAAGAATCTTCAATTAAAAATACAGACTTTATGAGTACATCATATAAAACCGCAACAGTTGACGGGTTATCTATATTCTACAGAGAATCTGGGAATCAGGCGAACCCTAAGTTGGTACTGCTTCATGGTTTTCCTTCATCTTCCCATCAGTATCGTAACCTTATTCCTATTTTAGGAGAACATTTCCATGTTATAGCGCCGGACTATCCTGGATTTGGGAACTCAGATATTCCCAATACTAATGAGTTCAATTACACTTTCGATGGAATTTCTCAGATAACAGAACATTTCTTGAAGATTATGGGCTTCACTCGCTTCGGCCTCTACATGCAGGATTATGGAGGTCCTGTTGGCTTTAGGATAATATCTCGTAATCCTGAATGGCTCGAATGGCTGATCATCCAAAACTCAAATGCCTATGAAGTGGGTTTCACTACTGTGTGGGATGGATTTCGCAATGCGCTATGGAAGAACCGCACCAAAGAGACCGAGAAGCCTCTAATCGCTTTTCTACAACTGGAAGCTATCAAACAGGTCTATCTTCATGGAGATAAGAATCCGGATCTTATTAGTCCAGATAATTGGAACATGGATTTCCGTTTTATGGAACGTCCTAATGCACGACAAATACAGATGGATTTATTCTACGACTATCGTACTAACGTTCCACTGTATACTCAATGGCAGAAATTCCTGCGCGAACGTCAACCAGAGACTCTGATTTTCTGGGGACAGAACGATATATTCTTTACGCGAGAAGGCGGTGAAGCTTACCTAAAGGACCTACCTAACGCGAAGATGTACAGATTAGATTCTGGTCATTTTGCTGTTGAGGATTGTCTTGATGAAATCGCTTACAACATACGTCAGTTCTACTATGAGAAAGTATCCACGATACCTTCTTGATAATAGTGATGAATAGGACTGTGAAAAATAATTATCAATGAGTGCTTTCCTGTATCGTAAAGATTACCTGTAAGGAATTCCCCATATTAATTGAATCCAGCGTGTACCTAACTCTTCGCTCATAAGATAAAATTTACCATTTATGTCCTCGATTTTATGGAATAGAGTTCATATTAACTTCTATTAGGTATTTGTTGCATGGGACGTAAGGATTGGTATTATATTCATCTGCCCAAATTACTCATTAAAAGGCTGGATCAATTTTTACAAATACCAAGAGCTAAAAGTATGGGCATGTCTAGCAAACCCGAGATACTAAGACATCTCATAAATCGGTTTCTAGAAGAAGAGGAAGCATTTTACAATAAGATGAATTATGTCAGTGATATTATACTAGAAATGAAGGATAGTGACCATGTCGTATTCACATTTAACAGTGAATCACAGTTTAGCGAGATCGTGAATGCGGCTATAAGACGAGGCATTGATCGAGATCAGATAAATGTCTTAATTATTCACAACAAAGAACATCAAAAATTCATAGACGTATTGGATAAAATTGAAAACGCGAATTTCCTATTCAATTCACAAGATATAACCATAATTTCAGCTGATGAAGGTTTTTATGATGATGGTAGTTTTTCTACAATCCCAAGTCTCAATTATATACGTGATGTTATGAAACTGGCAAAACAGAAATCGAAGAAAGGAGTGAATGTTTTGACTACTTTATCTAGTAAGTTAATCCAACTAGGAAGATATGAAGACGCTCTCAAGTTAAAAAGAGAATTCGATGAGGCTATGACAGAGTTTGAATTGCCTGTGACAACACTTTGTCTTTACAAAGAAATTCCAGAAAACCTTGAGGATCGGTTTTCAGAGTATCATGATCTAATAATACAAAGAAAGGCTTTACCTGATAATTCAAATTAGAAACATATGGTGATGTTTTATTCACAAGTTAAACAATCCCTTTTCGTATCTCATCATGCAATATCATCCCATATACGCCCTGAAAATACGAGGTAAGAAGTTCTAGCTTGAAGATTGATTGACAGAATTACCGAGTAACTTGATAGATTGCTAAAATATTAGTTGTGAATAACAAATGGATGATAACGGGATGAAATGTGTTACCTAGAAAAAAATACTATTCCAAAACAATCATTGGTTATGATGACCAAAAAATCCATTTTTAATACGAGGTGATTGGTTCAAGTAGTAAAATTAGACAAACTCGTCAGAGAATCTCTCTCAACTAGATTAATCGTACTTTTTTATGATATCTCAAGTACATTAAAAAAGGACCATTGTATTATTATCTTTTATTCCACTAATGTACTTGTCATGGCATATCTTACTAAAAGAATAGTTAGAGTTCCAAACTTCGTCTGGATGATAATAATTTATGGTAGCCAACAAATACCTGCAGATCAAATAAGAACACCACAAGAAAAGATAAAATTAGCTACTTTTTTTGACTATGGCCAAGAAGAAGAACACCAAAATACCTAGTGTCATTACCGATGTTATGATTGATATAAACTGTGTATCAAGAAACTCAATATTTTCTTCTAATGACTGTATTAGTAGCTGAATTCCAAAAAGAGCAAAGGCTGCAGCTGCAAATAGTATTTTATTTAGTCGGGTTTTTATGTATGCAGAAATTGATAGCCCGAGTAGCAATAGTGAAAAAATCCCTGTAATGGCGAGGATAATAGTTTCCGTACTTTCAAATATATCTAATTCTAGCAACATTCCTGAATGAACAAATAGCAATGGGAATGTCATATCAAAAATCATATCCATAGCTATGTTTTATCCTCCTCGCCCTCCAACTTATGCTCCTCATTGGATAAGGATAAGAATACCTCAATCAGTCTAGTACTCCATTTGTTCCAAATAGTAGGATAATAATTTCGCATTAAAGTTGTAACATACGTAGAGGTCTTAATATCAAACATCCGATATCGTTTGAAATGACCATCTCTTATTTCTTCAATTAATTTAATGGTTCTCAATCGTTTTAGGTGCCAATTAGCAGAGGCTCCAGAAATTCCTACGCTATTCAAAATATCTGTTTGAGTGGGGGTTTGTTTTTCTACTATGGTCATAAGTATCTCTCTTGCAGTCTCTTGACTTAAAACTTGAAGAATCTCTTTTTCATTTTCGTGAAAAATTCCAGTTGGAAAATAATGTTTATGAAGACCATTTCTAGTAGATGTAATTCTACCACTTTTTTCCAGCCTATCTAGGTGATATTGAGTTGTCCCCATCGAAATATTCATGTCTTCTTTTATCATACGCAAATGGCTGCCTGGATTTAGCTTTATAATTTGAAGTATCATGTTAGCAGTACCTTCAAGTTCATCTCCACCCACAATCTACCAAACCACCTTGCATGTTCATATTATCCAAGTGACTGAATCTGACAAATTCCAACTTTATATTCATATCATACTTTGAGTATAAAATTATTTGTGGTACAAATAGCTAATCTACCTATGTTATACACTCAGCATCATTAAACTGTAATTAGTCACTTGTATCATATTTCTTATTAAGTTAATTTGACGCAATCAAATCAAATGATAATAAAATTATTTTTGTTACCAATCAGCTTAATTTTGTTGATAATGATATTACCAGATATATCAAGCATAGATATATAGGGACAGCAACCAATAGAATCTACAGAATATAAAACTAAGGGATGGAAGAATGCATTCAACCTTGATGAATGTAATTTTTCCTCTACAGGCTCTAACGACTACATGATATTGAAACCAGGACACCAGCTCATCCTAGAAGGTAAAGAAAATGCGACCGATGTCCAACTATCAATAACAGTCTTAAATGAAACAAAAATAGTAAATGGAGTTGAAACCAGGATTGTAGAAGAAAAAAAAACTGAAGATGGCGAATTGGACGAAATAGCGAAAAACTATTATACTATTTGCAAACCTAGTAACGACATATTCAATTTTGGCGAAGAAGTTGATTACTATGAGAATGGAAAGATAATAAGTCATGAAGGGGCTTGGGAAGCTGGTGTCAATGGCTCCATGCCTGGTATAGTAATGCCTGGGAAAGTTGAGCTAAATTCAAAATATTATCAAGAAATTGCACCACGTGTAGCAGAAGATAGGGCTGAGATCATTAGTATGACAGAAACAGTAAATACACCTGTAAGTACATTCGACAAAGTAATAAAATCTGAAGAAACAAATCCACTAGAGCCAGGTTCCAAAGACTACAAATTCTATGTGAAAGGAATAGGGTTCATCAAGGAAGAATCATTCAAATTGATGATATCACCCAATCCAGAAATAATAACACTTGTTAAATATCTTTCACCCGGTTCAAATTAGGAATTTGAATCAAGCACTTTTTTTACTATCTAATATATTTAGGAGATAGCAAATCTAAGAAATGATATCAAATTAAGATGTGTAGATCATAATTAATTCTTTAGACCTTCGAATTGTAATGTCATCGAAATATCATCACAGATTTTATATTTTGTCCCTGACGATACAATACTACTATCAATGTCTTTAATGATACCAAGAATCATCTAGTGAAGAGCATAATACGATTTGGTCATGAAATAGTTAATCGCTTTGCAGATATCGTTTATAGGCATATCTAATCTGCTATAAAAGATGCTCTGAATTACAATTTATCATATTATGCTCACAATGGTTATCGTCCCTATTGAAAACCAAATCACATTTTAGTCTTAATTATATATAGGATCGAAATGTTTATGTAGTTATTACCTTTAAGCGTTAAGATCATTTTTATTAAGATCGGAAAGTAAAATTGTATTTACTCTCAAATATTATTTCAGGTCACTTTAGCTGTGAGAAACAAAAAAAGAAAATATATTGCATAGTATTTTATTCCTTTTGAATAAACTGAACTAGAATCAAATTTTTCATGGAGTATCTTCTTTATCGTTCACGTCGATGTCTCCTTGTTCATCGACATCTTCACCATTTCCTTCTTCTACTCCTTCCTCCTCTTCCGTGTCGTCATCTTCAACAGCAGCAGACCCCGTCAATATTTCCATTTGGTCATCGGCCAAGTCTAATTGCTGTTTCGCTTGTGTATTATTACCGCTGTCTAAGGCCTGGATGGCTCCATTAAGATAGTTCTTGATTTGTTGTGGATCAGCAGTTTGATTAAGCGGTTGTTGTGATATCTGTTCAGTGTTATTTTGAGCATTTGCATTCATAGTAGTAGCAACAGTCAAAAATAGTGTTGCTAAAATTAATGGTATTAGCCCGAAACTAAAGATTAGTTTTGTTTTCATTGTAATCAGCTTTACATGAGATAGATAATAAGTTGATTGATACAAGGAACTAAGTGTGTTGGTAGATTTAGGATTGTAAATTTTAATTTACTTTGTCATTTGTACCATAAATGTTTTATAGCTAATGACCAAAACAAAGAACAAATGTAAAAACATGGAGGTATTGGTAATTACATGATATTTTTGTTACCAATATTCGAATAATCTTTTATGAATACAAACAGTCTGTAATCGCAATAAGCGATATTGTTATGCTAAAGAGTAATATGATAGTAATACTATAATTATCCCACATAAACCCAAAAGTAATATTGCTTGCAAAGTAGATAATATGGGGTTATTCTCTTATAGTAAATAATTGTCACGTAATTTCCTTAAACTTTGATTGATTCATTTTGCATCAACATAAATAAGATTTACAGATAATCAAAAGATCATTGAATCGCAACTTAAGGATTGGATGATAATATGATCATATTTAACCTTAAACTATACTCCCAAGGATATCCATTGATGAGAACTTAACCATGATAGATTCTTACTAAGAGAAGATTTGGTTTATTGGTAATTCTATTCTTATGATTTGATCATTCAAATTAGTTTAATAACATTTGTACCTTAATGGATCGATTTTATTCCAAACTGCATTAGAACCCCACTAACACAAGGGGCTTAATCCCCCCGCGCCCAGACTAATTTTAGATATACTATCTGTTATATACTGGCGTAGAATTATTGGTCCATGATAACACATCTTCCATTAAATCGGAGTCTACGGGATAATGAAGTACGAGATTGATGTAATGGCTCTAACTTACAAGGCTTTTATTCCTCAAGAAAGATCTCAAATAACATGAAGATCCTTAAAGCAATTCCGGAGATTCCTAGCATGACTATGGAGGAGGCTGAGCAATTCCTCGAAAGTAAATTAAATTTACAGTTCGCTACCATTGATAATAAAGGCGATCCTAACATTCAACCGGTATGGTTCTACTACGATAAAAATGAGGAGAAACAATTCATAATGACGGGCAAAATGACTAACAAGAGTCAGAATGTCAGAGAAAGATCTACTATCTATTTCTGTATTGAAGATGGAAACAGTCCATATAAAGGTGTAAAAGGTAAAGGTGTAGCTACAATTTTTGATGATCTCAAAACAGTCATTTCAATATCTGAAAAAATAATCTTAAAATATTTGGGTACACTTGATCATCCAATGGCAAAAGTTATTAGTGAACGCTCCAAAAGCGGAGAAGGGGTCATAATTGAAATAAAACCAAAGTTTTTCTCTACATGGGATTTTGGTA
>JANWKP010000070.1 GCA_025451315.1 Nitrososphaerales archaeon
AAATCATTAACTTAATAAAATAAATTACAGAAATATAATAATATTATATTTGGTTTTCTATATCATAATTATAAAATATGTATTCAATTTCATTATTAAACAATATAGGAGTTTCTTTTAAAATGTTTTACAAATTTGAAAATATATTTTTTGTATCAGCTCATGATTATCTATTAAAATTATTCAAATTTGATTTACAGCAAAATCAATTAGTTGATTTAACAATTGGCTCACCTACTTTTTTTGTAAACTTTTATAATTTAATACCTAAACTGACTATCAAAGCATTACTACCAAGAAATTATGGTGATCTGGAATCTCCTACTGTTACAATCATTGATGGCGTTATTAGAGGTTACTCAAATCATTTAGATTTTTACAGCTTTATAGATTATGCCATTAAATATGGTATAAATGTTAATTCAGTTTTAGAACGAATTATAATAACAAGATCTTTTACTGCTCACCAACTTGCAAATACTGTAATTTGTAAACTACCTAAAATGATTCAGAAATATAGATCAAATATTGTAATAATTACAGATTTATTTGCTACCGACGAACAATTACATCTTTCTGAAAGGAGATGGCTATTGAGTCATATAATCAAGTCTATACATGATATTTCAGAATCAATAATTGCTGCTGTTTTTTCCCCTGTTGTAATAGACGATATTAGAAAAGTTATTGATAATAATCTTAAATCGGAAATAATCACAACAACAAACAAACAAAACAGAGAGAGATGAAATAGTTGGGAAGAACAATTCCATCTTTTAGAATAGCTATACTACTTGAAGAGAAAAGATGGAAACTTTATAGACAATATTTGCGTAAAAAAGAACAAAAAATTTTTAAACATATGTTTTCAATTGCATATCTTTTTAGTTCAGCTTCTTCATATGCTGCAAATCCAATAAGAATAAATCCAGTTTTGTTTTCAATTGCTTTATATCATCATAAAAAAATATCTTCATTAGATAAGAATAGGAATGAACCTTTTTTTTTCAATCTTCATTATTTACTACTACAATTACTACAGAGATGAAGAAAGAAAGTGAAACCTGTTCTTCTTCCTCTAATCTTTTTCCATATGATAATATTATTACAAAAGAAATAGATTCATGGAAAAATTATGCAGATTGTCTAAGAAAGCAAGATAGAGATTTGTTTTATAAAATGCTCAATAGATGTTACAAATATTCTCCAGCTATTACTGTACAAGGGAAAGAATATTCTACTACATCAGCTTTAATGTCAATCTTGCTGGAACATCATAAGGAATTACTTTTACAAAACAAAATAAACAATATATAATAGCACAAGAGGTGAATAAGAAAAATTACCGCAGCAATTGGTTGGCTGTTTGATGCCTATCCTTCTGAAGACAATAATAAAATGATTTTTTGGATTAGATTGAAAAATTTTCAAGATAATAAAAAAAGATATATTCGAATTGAAGAGAAATGGCAAAATTATTTTTATGTTGCATCTGATAACATATCTAAACTGGAACAATTAGTTCAAAATGATAATATTTTATCATCAATTAGCTCATATGAATTTGTTAAAAGATATGAAACAATTATAGATACAAAAAAATCTATTGTCTTGAAACTTTCTATGGATGGTAAAAATCTAAAGTTAGCAAATACTATTGAAAAAATGAATGGATACCAGGATTGTAGGTTATACAATGTTGATTTAATCCCTGAACAAAAATATTTTTTTGACCATGATATATTTCCATTAGGACTTTTTGAGGTAACTGATGATAATTCTGTTCTACTTTGGGAAGCTAAAAATGATGGTATTTGGTCTACCGATTATCATCTACCATATTTTAAAAAGATACATATCAAGCTTAACTTTCCAAAAGGTAAAATTATAAAATTAGAAGATGAATTAAACTCTATTAGCATTGTTCAATATAATGATACTAATAGTATTGACAACAAAAGTAAAATTGATATTGTAGATCTTTCAGACAAATCAGAAAAAAAATTATTAAAGGAATTATTGAGAATTGTTCAAGATATAGATCCAGATTTTATATTTACAGAAGATGGAGACTCCTTCACATTTCCTTATTTGACTCACAGAGCAGAAATAAATAAAATCAATTTATGTCTTGGCAGAGACAATAACATGTCTTTAACAAAACCAGAAAAAAAAGGAAATTCCTTTTTTTCTTATGGTAGGACATATTTTAGGCCATCAACTATCAAATTATTTGGGCGTATTCATATTGATAAAAGTAATACTTTTACAATCAGAACAGGCTCCGACTTGGAAGGTTTATTTGAGATTTCAAGGTTATGCAGAATCCCATTACATGAAGCATCAAGAGCTTCAATTGGAAGATGTTTAACCAGTTTGCATCTATATAACGCAACAAAAAAAGGTTTACTAATACCTTGGAAACCAGTATTATTTGAACATCCAAAAAATATGTTGGAACTTTTCTTAGCTGATAAAGGTGGCCTGATATTAGAACCAGAAATAGGTCTACATGAAAAAATAGCTGAATTTGATTTCGTATCTCTTTATCCAAGTATTATGTTAAAAAGAAATGTTTCCGCAGAGACTGTATTATGTGATTGTTGTTTTGATAATCCTAAATTTAGAGTACCAGAGCTAAACTATCATATTTGCAACAAAAAAGGATTAATTCCAGTATCATTAGAAATAGTATTAGATAAAAGATTAAGATATAAAAATTTAAAAAATAAAACATTAGATCCAACATTAAATGATATTTATGACAAAAGACAATCAGCTCTAAAATGGATACTTGTAACCTCTTTTGGCTATTTAGGATTTAGTAATGCAAAGTTTGGACGGATAGATGCTCATATTGCTGTTTGTGCTTTTGCAAGAAATATTCTTTCTCAAACTATGCATATTGCTGAAGACATGAATTTTGACGTCTTACATGGAATAGTAGATTCAATTTGGGTAAAGAAAAGAGATGGTGCTGCTAACAATGATTATACCAACTTAAAAGAAACAATAAAAAAAGAAACTGGATTTGATGTATCATTTGAAGGAGTATACAAATGGATTGCATTTCTTCCATCTGAGATTAATTCCCATATTCCAGTACTAAATAGATACTTTGGAGTTTTTGAAGATGGGACTATAAAAACAAGGGGAATAGAGGGAAGAAGGCATGATACGCCTGATTTTTTAGTACAGTGTCAAAATGAAATTTTAGAAATCTTGGCCCAAGGTAATTCTATTCAAGATATAAAACAAAATAAATTATCTTTGATAATCAAAAAAATTAAGGACAACCTTTCTCTATTAAAATATCGTAAAGTCGAATCCGAAAGCCTAGTATTTACCAAACTACTTTCGAAAGATTACAATCAATATCATAACAGAAATACATTAGAAAATAGTGCTATAAAACAACTTGAATTAAATGGAGAGTATCTAAAAGCTGGACAAATTTTACAATATGTTATAATGGAGAACAACGGGCCTATTTTAAAAAGGGTACTTCCAATTCAATTATTAGATAATGAAACTTATTATTATGATATTAAAAGATATTCTGAATTATTAATTGATACTTGTAATAATATAACAAAACCATTTGGAATAGTATTTGATCAAAATCAATCGGTATGTAGATTAGATAGTTATTATTGAATTATTGCAAATAGTTTGATGACAATCATAAAATGAGAATAAACTGGTTCTTAATAATATCAAGAATCAATATTCAAGTTAGAATTATAACTTAAAAGTTCTAAAGTTTCAGGTATTTATTTAATTTAATATAAAAAATTGGGTAATTTATCCTAGCGAAAGTTTTTTTTCAATCTCTTTGTATACATTTCTAATTGTAACCTCAGATACGCCTGCCGCATCTGCAATTACTGCTTGTGTAATGATTCTCTTTTGGATATTCTCATCACTCTTAGGAAGTGATAGATATATAACGGCTCCAACTATGCCCATAGGTTCCTTTCCTGCACTCAATCCGGCATCTTGAACTTTTTTCATCAGTTTTAATGCATCGCGTATATTTTTTTCATCAAGATTTGCTTTCTTTCCTACTTTTTCCAAGTATCGAAACAAGTCTACTTGTGGTACTTGTTTGCCAAGATGCAAAACTATTTGACGGTACACTCTAGAGGTCTCACGATATTTTTCATTGTTAATTGAAGAAATTTCTCTTAAGGTTCTTGGTATTTGAAATTCTCTACATGCGATATATAATGATGCGCCTAATACCGTATTTACTTTTCTACCTCTGACTAATCCTGCTTCCTGTACTTTTCTATAGATATATGCTGTTTTTTCTATAACAGCATTTGGTAGGTTCATTTTGTCTTTTAACGAATCTAATTGTCTAAATGCTCTAATTAAATATCGAGCAGATGTATTGATCTGAGATCTTTTATCTTGAAATCTCATTTTATTTAGACGTGTTACCATCATAGAATTGATGGTATTCCCATTCGCATCTCTGTTTGTATTACCTATCAAGGTTGTAAGTCCCTGATCGTAAAGTGTCAAAGACGAAGGATTGCCATTCATGGTATCAATTTTATCATCTTCAGCTTTATGCCATATCTTTGTTGTATCTTCTAAATCTTTTTCTACAACTATACCGCATTGATTGCAAATTATTTCTCCAGATTCAACATCAGTAATCATTTTGGATTCACTAGGATCACATATTTTACATTGAATGGTGGTTTGCATATTTTTTATTTGTATTTATTATAATTATAGCTAAACAAATATATAAATCTTATAGTGTTCATTATAAAATTTATATAATTAAAGCCTACATCAATTAAAATTTACCTAAATGATTGAGCAGTCATATCATTTCAATAAATGATCTTCAGGTGAATTTCGTAATATCCCGAGGATAATTAAATTTGTAGTTATTATACTATGGTTTCTATATTGCTCTAAAAAAATAAAATAGATTTATCTCATCTATAAAAAATCCATATACTAAATTCATTAACCGTTCAAATATTCCTTCTATTTCGAAACTAACATCTAGATAATATGCTTCTTGTCATTCTTCGTCATTGGCTTTTTTTTGCAGTATAGATATAGTATTATCCATTTTAGACATTTTATAATAAAAAAAATCCTGATAGCGGTTTTATTTTTTTATCTAGGGTTAAATACAACATCACAAGTTGCTTAATCAAAGGTTAAAGAATCTTTGAAAATATTTTTCAGATCCTCTTTCTCATTCTTGTTTAAAGTACCTACATTTTTTCTAAGCTCGGTAAGTAACTTTTCCATTCTATCAGGACCAATTAGTTTCACAAGTTTTTCTTCTGATCTTGTACCTTCCCATGTATTCATTAAATTTTGAACATCATCTTTAATATCAGGCTGTAGATCTTTCATTGAATTTTCAATAATTTTTTTGTAATCTCTTCCAAAATCTTTGGGCCTAAATACTGATCCCATAATAGTTTATTGCAATTTTAAATAATAAGTTTATTGGATCTATAGATATATTTTCATTATCCATGAAAACAATACTATTTTTAATACTTAATTCAGTATTAAGATTACTATATAAAATAGTGTAATTCAATATAGGATATTCAACCATTTTATTTTTGTTAAGAAATAGTATCAATATGATTATTTATTTATTCTTCTATCAAAATAAGAACTATTGCATAATAAGAATATTCAAATGTACTGATCTTTATTCTATCTGATTCATCGACTTTATCCTCACCATCGTATTTTTTTTCATCTCTTTCTATTTGTTTGTCTAATACTTCCATTATTGATACATCAAAGATATTCCCCACACTGTATTCTTTGGTAAATTCATTTATTTTATCTAATAATTCAGGAACAGTCTTCCCATAGAAATAAAATCTTTTATGATATTGTTTCACTTTATTTTAATAGATGTTTGTATATATATAGCATTAAACATCATAAATACTTTTTATGATTTCAATATATTTAACAAAGTTATTGGTTATGGTAATGATACGGACTTATGATTTCCATATTAGATAGGATTTGAATTGTTATTATAATATTTAAAATTAAGGGAATTACTTAATTTTTAGTAAAAAACATAGTTTTCCTCTTTTAATGAGGAGAAAAATATCAAAAGATCTATAGATAGTTCGGTATTACTATAACGTATTGCGTAGAATATATTTATTGATCTTAAATTCTCATTATATATTTTGAATTTAGTGATATTAGGTTTAATTGATTATAATAGCAAACGATTCATTTCAGTGAAACTATCCTCAACTGTTCTAATTTATGGTAACCTACCGTTTTTAATGAAGACAATCTTAACAACTTCAACCTTCATAATTGCTCTTCTAGCAATAGGTATTATAGGTATCAACAATAACAACAACAATATTGGTAATGCATTTTCTCAAATAGATCCAGAAGATTCTCCAATGATG
>JANWKP010000071.1 GCA_025451315.1 Nitrososphaerales archaeon
GGAAATTAAGTACTGTGAAACATTTTAATTTACTATTGAGCATGTACAAAAACATGAAGAAGGATGAAAAGAGATTTGGTTTTGAAATCGACTTTGAGAAAATGAGGAGACTTGTAAATGCACTATAAAAGATCAGGATCTAATTATTTGTCACCCTCAGGTTTCTTTTCTTTTGGTAGTTCAGGTATGTCATCACCCTGCCCTATCAGATCCTTCTTGTTTGTTCTCACTAGTATTTCGTTTAAATAATTTATAATATATTCATCTTCCTTTGGATTCGTTTTGCCCTTAATCAATCTAATTTGGTATTGGCTAACCCAAGCCCACATCCAATTTTGTCTGAGCAGTGCTTCATTTTCAACAGAATATTGATGCTTTCTATGCCAAACCCCTAGAGTAATGGCGGTAGGAATGTAGATCAAAGCGAACAAAAGTATGAACATAGGAAGAGTCATGTAATCACCAATTCCGAATGGCAATTGCTTTATCAAAAAGTTGTATGCTATTAAGATAAAGTTAATAAAAGTAAGAAAAAAAGCCAGATAAATACTATGTCCGTTCCTAAAATCTAACCATCGTCGCCTCAAGAAGACTCGCGATATCTTTAGTTTCATAGGACATATTGAAAAGGTCTCTAATTTAGATTTATTATTCAAATCGACTTACATGCTCAGTCCATTGAATAAATAAGCATATTGGATTCCCTTGAAATGGGAATATCTTGTTTATCTAATGTTGATAAAGTAGACCTTAATATAGTGATTGAGTTGTATCCAGATTACTACTGTGTTAATTTATCAACACTATCAGGTTACCTAGTATTCACTATCGTTGACCTTTAGTCTAAAATATGGGAGATCATAATTTTGTGTTTGCTTTTAATGTAAACGATACAAATAGTCTATACCAAATCTCAAAAGATAAGAGTGATAATAATTTGCTCACATACCGAATTTTCATATCAGAATGAATTGTACTATCAACTAGTCTAATTGACTCGTCTACCCATTTGAGATTAATGATGTTATTCTTGACCGAATCAGAATTTTCATTAAGATATGATAATATGATTTCTCTACCATAATTTTTCCACAAATTCAATAAATTCAATGAAAACCCTTTTTTGACTCCTTCAAATTTATCAAAGCCTGAATTCTTTTTTAACAAAGACAATATCGGTAGTTTTCCCATATTTTCAGAATAATCATATTTAACGTGCCATGGTAAGCTTGTAGCCAAGGTTATCAGCCTTGGATTTAAGAATAGGGAATTAATTTCAATGCCCAAATGCTCTCCAAAATTATCGTTTGTTGGGATCCAATCATGTAACAATTTGCCATTGAAATCTGCAAGAAATAATTGATTTAAAGGATGGAGGCGGTTATCAAAATAAGGCCTAAAATTCTCGTAGATTTGAACCCATGAAAACCCTAGGTTCTTATTAAATATATCATTTTGGTTTGGAACCCAATCACGGTCATGACATGACAGATAGATTTTGGATTTATCCAGCCATGAAGGGTTATTAATTTTTTCTACTTCTTTCAAAAATTTTCTATACCGGAAAACATAACCCCCAAATATTTCATCACCGCCATCTCCGGAAAAAAATACTTTTGAGTACTTTGTAGCTTGATCTAAAAAATAGAATTGATACAAGTTCCATTTAGGCATTCCTGCTATGGATATTAACTTGGGAAGATCCCTCAATGCATTGTCGACAATTAATTCATGGAATTCAGAGTCATATTGTTGAGCAATGTTTCTTCCTGCTGAAATCTCGTCGTCGTCGTCCCCGAACCCAACACATATGGAATCGATGTGTATTTCAGGGAAATATTTCCTGATCATCATAAGTGTAAATCCCGAATCTACTCCACCGCTTAAAGCAATGGAAACCTTTGAAACCTTATTTTGTGACAATCTTGATTCCAGGTCCAACCGGACAATATTCTCTATTTTCGAATCAAGGTTTTCAATTTCTTTTTCTACAAAATAGTCACTTTTCAAAGGAGCATGTAAATTAGTAAAAGTAGGATCATACCTTAAAGTTAAGAAATTCACTATATTAATATCATTTAGGATCAAAGACATTATTAGATTGCATATATCTAATTAATTTAATAAATTTAATGAATTGGTTAAGATTAAGCCTTTTATTTCAACATAGCTTTGAGATGAATAAGAGGAGAAGCTTTTTGAATTCGCTACTCATCCAATTTTATTTTTGGGCCCATTTCTCATTCCATAAGAATCTCATCTAATACCAGTATTGCTATTTTCAGATAAATGTGGGAGAATTAAGTTCGCAAAGGTATAACAAAATCATGAATTTTCAATGATGTTGTACAGATTAAGTACGACTGATAATATCTACGAAAAATCACTATTCGATCTAGAGAAAACAAGATTTTAATGCCTTGTAATAACGCTAGTGCAACCATCCATCAAAATTAAGAACGGAATTTGTAAGGATTTAATCGCAATCACCTCTGTATGACAAGATTTTTATTTACGCATACTGATTAGTTACATTTTCGTATATGAAAATAGCCCATATAAATAATACATCGGGAATAGCCTCGATATTATCCACCTTTCAGAAAAAACAAGGGCATGAAGTAGATGTATTTGTTTTCAATAAGCTAATTTTTAATCAATTTGGAGGTATTATGATTAATTATAAGTCTCCTTTAGCTAGGTGGAATCTATTAAGAAAATTACAAAGGGAATATGACATTTGGCATTATCATTATCCTTATGGGTCTTTGAAGAGAAGCTTGGAAGGGAGAAACAAGGGTAAAACATATCTAAAGCATTATCATGGAGATGATATTAGAGGAAAAAAAGATACTGATTTTTGCCTGGTTTCTACCCCTGATCTACTGGACTACGCACCGAATGGAAAATGGTTACCGAACCCGATTGATTTCGATGAGATAGGCAAGAACATTAACTCATCTCATGTAAATACTAATACAAGCAATAAAAGGATAAAACGTATAGCACATTATCCTTATTACAGAATTCATTCTTCAACGACTTCTGAGAATTATTCTGCAGGTTTAAATGAACTAAGAAAGGAGAATAGGTGTGAAATAGTTGAAATACTGAATTTTTCGCATACCCAAACATTACAAATGATCCAAGGGTCAGATATCGTAATCGGAAAAATAATGCCTAATGTGGGCTGGTTTGGAAAATTTGAACTTGAGGGCATGGCTTTAAGGAAACCTGTACTAGCTTATGTATCAGATTATTTGTATGAGAAGTACAGGCCCCCGATTTACAGAACTACCAAGGAGACTTTAAAAGAGGATGTGATAAGTTTGATGGAAGATGATGATGAGATCAATAGATTAAGCAATGAGGGATACGAATATGTTAGAAAAAATCATGCCATAGAAAATGTCATAACTAGTGTGAATAAATATTATTCAGTTTAACATATTTTTTAAAATGATTGTGATCTGGTTAAGTGTTTGGAATCTTAATTCGAAAAATCGTTTATAGCGATAAAGCATCAATCCCTTAGTTCTGAGAAAAAGATAGACTGCTTTACATCAACCTTGGACAAGAATCCCTTCTTTTTGAATACTGGAATGCGATATACCTTTTTAATAGATGATATATCATTGTAAATTTTTTCATATTGATGTATAAAATTAAACGATTCTGCATTTTTGGGAATTTTTTCTTCGAACCAATCTATATTGCAAACATACTTGGTTGAAAAACTAACTAACTTTTGAATAACTTGTTGGATTTCAGAGGGTAGGACATGCATTAGTACTTCTGAAGCAATTACCAAATCATATTTCTTAGTAGGTTGAAATGATTGAATATCCGAAACGGCGAATTGGACAATTGCATTATTTTCTATCCCATTGATGTTTATTTTGGCATTTTCAACCTGATGTGAAGAAAGATCGAAGGCAAAATATTCTTTAATTTCTGGAAAATTGGTAAGTAATAATTTTGTTATTCTGCCAAATCCGCATCCCACTTCCAATACAGAATCAAATGAATATTTTTTCAAGTATTCAATCAAAATTTGTTCCTGCAATTCAAATTTATGATCATATTTGAAATTCTTCTTATAGTCTTTTCCCCGTTGTGTCCAGTATTCGTTCGGAATATATGACATGCCTTCCTAATTCACTCCCATGATATATTTACTTTGTTTATTAAAATCCACTCAAATATCCATGTGAGCGTAGGCTGACCATGATTCAATCCAAAAAGACCAAATTATGAAAATATCGTGTATGTACCAAACAAAGTCAAACGTTTCCACCAACAACCCTAACAAAACAACATAGTTTTAAGAACTAGCAAATTTTGTATGCTTCTAGAATTTGTCTTTCATTAAGTTCCCAGATCAAATTATTCCGTGCATATTCGAATAAATTTAATCTCTTATAATACAATTCATCCATATTATTCTTAAAATATAATAGATTTTCCTTCATTTCGTCATAATCATCGAAGGTCACACAATGTTCCTTTAAGACAGATTTCATATCTTTAAATGAATTTGTGCACATTACATAAAGTCCTGCATGGGCATATTCATATGCCTTATTTGGATTAATATACTCGTGAGACCAATGTTTTTTAAATGGGATCAATCCAATTGAATGATTTGACATTACTTTATACATCTCGTTTCTATCTAGGAATCCAGTATATTTGATTTTATCAGATGATTCTCCATTCCAACCAATGATTGTAAGATCTCCAACATTATTATTGGTAAATATATCCGTTAATCCATCTATGTTCCGACTAGGATATTTCTTTTTATTATGTCCATCCGATCCTGCATAAACACTGGACAACTGGTCGTGCCGGCGGGGTTTGCTAGAACTGTCTACTTCAAATTTCATTGGAAAATTATGGACAACAAATATTTTGTTACTATTACCTATTACCTTCAAATTATTTGCTATTTCATTAGATACAGTAATTGTGGGAATAGATGAAACCAATTCTCTTTCCCATTTAGCCCATAAGTGATTGACATGACGGTTTATTATTTTTCTTTTCACTTTTCTTTGCACATCCCGAAGGGCTTCATTCATTAGTACTTTCTCACCCTTAACTTCATTAAGTTTATCCATTTCCAGTAACAATTGAGAATGTTTAGACCAAAACTCATGATCATCATATACGAATGGGATATCAAACTCAAACATCATCTTAGCAGAGAAGATATTATGAGCATGAACTATGTCAGGCAGCGCTTCCTTAATAATTCGAAATATTTGTTTTTTGACCATATGCCAATAATAAGGAAATCCATATCTGGCTTTCGCTGTCCACACAACTTCATAGATTTTTGAAAAAGTATTTCGATTATATTTAAATGGACTTTTAGATCCAGCAAATACTACCTCATGTCCTCTATTCAATGCCGTTAGCGCGGATTTTTCAATCCTCCAATCGGGCAATCCCTCGGTAGATAAATGCAGAATCTTCAACTTTGAATATTTTGTTAAAAGATAATATAAATAAATGCTCTAAACCCATAAAATCTAAAATCACCCATTCAAGATGCTTATTGTAAGAGATTGAATGCATGGAACAAACAGGTTTAACGTTTGGATATTGTATTTATTTTTATACTTTGGAAAAACATACAATCGGAATCTAATATATCTTATATTTAGCTGGAGACTACTATTCTGACAAACAGAGCTAAAGGCAGAGCGATGAAAGAAAACAATAATTACCACCCACTCATGCTAATAGAACGTATTCTTTAGAAAGGTTTGAAACCACGTTTGATGGATAATGTTCAGATGGCAAACCATGTCTAAATTTTAGGTCGAAATCTAACACATCAAGCCCACATGCTAATGCCTCCAAACCAGTCTTACTTAGAGCAGGTATGATCTTACCATTAACATACTTGATATCAACATATGTTTTATACCGTCTCAAGAAAGCCGGCAACTCGTAATACTTTAAAGGGTTTTTTATTCTATTGTAAACTTCGATTTCAAGATTCAAATTATTTTTTCTTAGATGTTCTAGTATCCAAGGTATGTTGGTAACCTCAGTATCCATGGTAACGGCTTTCCTATTTGAATTACTATTATCTACGATGACCCTTAAATCATTCTGATTAAAAAGGTCAGAATCAATCGGATTTGGAAGGTATATTTTCCTAGTACCTTCCTTCGCAGATACATGCGGAAGTAAATCCTGAGTAGAGACTATTATTAAATCCGATAGTGATTGAGCCTTTGGATGTATTCTTTTTTTTAACAAAACTATGCCTTTCACTCGCCTGTACATGAATATTAGTCTTATAGCCGCATCAGACTGTCTAGATCGATGAGGAAGTTTTTGCTTACCTATTCCTCTAATATCAGTACCATGATAGTGCAATACTATTTTTTTTGATTTCCCAAATGTTTTACGAAGTTTGGGAATAAGTTCTACCCTGCTATGAACGTGAATCACATCAACAGATTTAGCTTCTTCCAAAACAGAATTCAGAAATTGTTCCTCAGAAGTTACCAGAGTCACAAATTCCCGGTAAAATTCATAAAATCCAAATTTATCATACTTGTCAAGTTTGATAACTCTTGATTCACACCCTGGTATTTGATTTTGGTATTTAGCCAGTATACATGCCACCGCTGCTGCATCTTCTACATGTAGAATTCGCAATTTATAACTCAGTATATCAAAATCAAATTATAAATCATTTGTCTAGTTATAAAGAAAATAGAATATAAGAAATTAGATAAATCTATCTTAGGATCTTGGGCTAAAATTAACCAGTGATTTGATGCGGCCAGCATAATGTAAAGTCTGTTGGTGATATTTGAAATGAATTAGTCATTTATTAATATGCTTGACACTTTTGCGAGTTTATCAACCAAGATATTCTGTCAAGTGTAAATCTTCTTAGACAGATCGGAGAATCTAAGCAAAACAATTTCTTGATGAATTTAAAACTTATATGTTCAGTGATTAGTACACGTTATATGGTCATCTTAAACTATGGGAACTTATTTTACAATTGTAACATGTAGAAATTCTGAAAACGATATTGAAAAAGCCATAAAGTCTCTATCCGACCAAACAATTCAACCTTCATATATAATTGTAATAGATGACGGTTCCAA
>JANWKP010000072.1 GCA_025451315.1 Nitrososphaerales archaeon
AGTTCCTATAATTGTATGCATTGCTCATAGATTTCTCCTGACAAGATATCCGTCAGCAGCCACCGATATGACAGTATAGTCTTTGCTTCTTTCGTTATGGCCTTGGTTTATCCTACGTATATCCCTGAAATAATGGGTCGACTAACATGGGGCTTTGAAGTAATCAAGCTCTTGGGTAACTCCTAACCATACAATGTTTAACTTTTCTTGCCTAGCGCCTCATAGTTGATGGTATTTTTTATAAGTTGCACCTTTTCTTGCGATTTGTGTATACTTGGCTTTTAGCGCTATTGACGATATGACTTTGCAGAGGATTTCTGCTACACTCATAGTTTTCTTCAATATTAGAATAATCTTTTTTCAAAGACGGAAGATAATAAGTAAGGACAACGATAAAAAAGGTTTTGTTATTCATTTTTCTAATAAGAGAGATCACCAATTATTGCTCTTTGACCAAAGCAATATTGTTTTCTGACTTAACATAAATAATACACGTATATTTTATTGTTAATTATGAAGCTCAGAAATGTTTAATACGATAGTTTGAATAATCATTCGGATTATTCATACTCTAGTCAAACTCATGCTTATTCATAATCTATTTTACCCATAAAAAAATTATACATAAATGAGTCTGCCCAGTCCATTTTGAGATAGTCGAAACAGATTAAATCGAAGATGCGGATTCAATTGGGTATAAAAGTGAATTAATTGAAATTTAGAAAATGACTATACTATAGTCTAAATATCTAATCAGCTGGTATAAGCTTGAATGGAATTTCAATTCTAACATTTCTAAAGACTATCCACAATGGGCTCAATACTGTCAAAGATGTGACGGAATTGAGATCAAATCACACATTGGTACGTGACTTTACACACGAGGTAACCCTCTCTTGTAAGTTCTCTAAGTCTATTTAACATGTATCAAATATGTAAAATGAGTAATTCTTTTCCCTTCCCCTTCGGGTAGTCCTGCGTCTCGGTAGTTTGCATATACTGTGAGGTTATGGTTACCAACACTCGGGGGGGTTAGTAACGCAATATAGCCACAAGTATGAGTTATATGTGGTCCCGGCGGATAACCATATGCATTTTGTGTACTGTTAATTGTCAAATTGAATTCTTTACAATTAGGTAGGTATTTTTCCACTTTTTGTTTACTTTGATTCATTGCATCCATTACCAAAACGCCATCAACCGTAACATTAAATTCAACACTGCGTCTAAGTGGATTCTTATCTATACCCAATCCGAGCTCAGCGCAATCTTTCCTTCCTTCATAGGTGGCTTCTTCGGTTTCATTGCAAGTTCCACCATATATTATAACTGCTATGGCCTTCCCATATGGAACCTCACAATATCTCTCTTCAGCATTTTCTGCTTCTTTTTCGGATACGCTGTCACCGCCTGGAAGAAAATGAACGTATTCGTTATTTTGATTCCAAGTGCATTTCTCTGGTGAATAATCAACTCGTGTATCACTTGGAAGGGTTTGGTGTTGCACCCATGCCTCGCTCATCCAATCAGCATATAGTTTTCCAAACGGTTTGGAGTCTTTAGAATAAATCAGACCAGAATTATTAGGTGCATAAATTTGTTGAATACAGAGAGTTGAACATAATATCAAAAGGGGAAGAAGTCCCATAAATATATAAAGTGATGGCATAATTTTAATACAATCCTGCATGATTAAATACTTTTAATCCCAGAATCGTAATACGAATTATATCAAAAACTTATTTTATAGGCATACTATCTGTATTTTATGATTTCTGCAAGCAGACTGTATTTAATTTTCGTTTTAGGTTTAGTCTTGCTTGTATTATCCTTTTTTGATAACGTAGTCATGCAATCTTTGCTTGACTCATTTGCTGAGCGAAAATCGTTGTTTAACAACTTTGTTTTTGTATCAATTGTATGTATCAGCATTACAAGTCAATCCTTAATACTATACCTTGTAATGAAAATGAATCTCTCTTTGGGTACGGGATTAATCGGTAAATCTGCCTGGATTTTTCAAATATTGGTAATTATTTCATTGTGTATAATTTCATCATTATTATTGTATTTAGTGGTAAATATTACTTATCAAAAATCGTATGACGCCGAGATATACAGATCTATCGTGTATGTAAGTTATGCATTTTCGATTCTAAATATGGGATTCCTCATGAAGCTCCTAGCTACTTGGTATAACAGAAACATTGGGATTGTGTTACTACTGTATATTTTGGCATTTTCTGCCTACTTGGTCAATGAGATCTTCAGTGCAGCAATACTAAATAGCCAACTCGAAATCAGTTCAGATAAAATTTCTTATGTTATCAGTCCATATGATAACTATAGCTATGTAAAATCACCTTATAATGATCTTTACAATATAACTTCCGTAATATCATTTACAGGTATTTGGCTAGGGACTTGCTTGTTACTATATCATTATTCTAGAAGGGTAGGTAGATGGAAGTTTTGGATCCTGGTTGGTTTGCCTCTAATATATTACCTAGTGAACTGGGATATATTCAAATCAAATATAATTTATTACGTGATGGAATCGAATCCTGATCTTCTAGATCCCATTCTATTTGCACTTGGAGGTGTTAAACAAGCGGGTGGATTTTTCTTTGCAATTTCTTTCATCATAATCTCTCGACATGTTACCGATCAGAAGATAAAATTCTACATGATCATTTCAGGTACAGGTATAATGTTACTCTTTGGTAGCAGCGAAATTTCGCTTCTTCAATTAATTCCTTACCCACCTTATAGTTTGACTACCATTTCAATGATATCCATCTCATCATTTTTGTTACTAATAGGGTTACATTACATTGCACAATCAATGGCTCATGATAGGAAATTACTAGAATTTGCTCGAAAAATAGTAAACCAAAAAGCTTCAAAATTTCTATATGACTTGGGGTCAGCGCAATGGCAAAAGGAAATGGATCGTACCCTTCCGGTTATCATGGACGTTGGATCAAATCATATGGACGGAGCTGCCGTATCTACCTCATTATCCGAGGAAGAAGTCAGAAACTATATTAATGAAATCTCAGAAGAAATTAAGAAAATTCAGGATGAAAAGAATTCCTAATTAATTAATGATCGGCTTGTTCACTATTTCGAAATTATTAATAGCTTGTTTTTCGCATAAATAAAAATATTAAAAAAGAGGATAATTTCTTATACAATAATTAAATTGACTTTCTTGAAATAGAATTTTATTTAAAAATAAAAGTTAGAAATTTTTGCTGGGGCATTAGGAAACTGGAATAAATAGTGGTAAAAAAAAGCTCCCATGAGAGTGGGTATGTATTACTATCCTTTGATAATCAGGTAATTATAGATGACCTCAATAGTTCTAACCAACAACGCATCCGTGCAACCTGTCCTTTTGTAAACATCAGTGAATACTCATCATCCCATTGATCCATAAAATTTAGTAAAAGTGGCTTAGGACATCCAGGACATTGCTTGGTGCTTGAATACCCACTTGGAATTCCCACTTGGGGTCCTTTTTGAGGCACTGTGTCAGGTATCAAATCTCCACTGCCTGATCTGCATCCGGTTCCGTCTGCTCCAGCGCCCCATAAATGGTATGTTCCAAGCCAATGACCAACTTCATGTGTGACAGTCTTACCCTTGTTACGTGTTGGTTCAGTAGTTCCCTCAGAACCGACGCATCTATAATTAACCACTATACCATCGGTCCTGTATCTAAGATCAGTCATATATTCCAGGCTTCGAGGATATTGTGCATAGCCACTAGCGCCAGACAAATTACAGATCCATACATTTAGGTACTTTCTTGTGTCCCATGCGTCTTTTCCGCCTAAATATGTTGATTTCATTGGTTGTCTTTCTAATGGTTCCATATCTGATCTACCTGCTGGGCATTCAAAGGATTCTATCATAGTCCTAGTTCGTGTGATTCCATTGGTAGTATTACCATTGGGATCAGTAGTAGCCAAACTGAACTTAATTTTTGCATCAGTTGCTAAAGCTTTTTCTCGAGGGTATTCATCGAAAATAACGTTATCTAAATTTAGATTTCTGAAATCTTTATTTAACGAATCGATTTGACTAATAATTTGCGCATCCGAAATATTCTCAACATCATCATAATAAACTATGTGAAAGACAATTGGGATATTATATAAGGTCATTTTGTCTAAATATGCAGATGTTTCCAATAACATAAGTTCCGAATATTTTTGATTAAACTCCTTCACTAATAGATTACTTTGAAGAACTTCAGATATAACAGATTCTGTATAGTCGTCAGTGGCACAAAATAAATTATTTGATGTCATTTCCAATCCACATTACGAATTCAATCATTGACTGCAAATATTAGTGCTTTCCGCCGTCTAGCCCATCGTCAGTACTGTAAAGAACGAATACTTTACTAGGATCAATAGGAGGCGAAATCATCTCCATCGCGTACACAGTGGGGGTATCTACTAGAACGTCTTCTTGACATATCGCCCAATCTCCAAATACATTTAGAACTTTTAAAATGACCTTCACCGCCGCCGGATCTATTCTAGAGACAAAAGATACTGCTAGTGCAAAGGGAGTACCTGAGACATCCCAACGATCTATCAGAGAAGCACTTGCACCAGTGGGATATTCAACAATCGGTTTTAACTCGGTAGCTGAATGTGTATCTATATAATCGGTCAGTTTTGCACTGGGGCCTACCTCATGAAAGTCAATTTCCATATAATACAGCCCACCAGTGTTTGTAGCTCCAGTAGATTTCCCAACCCTTTCTATAAAAAGGTAATTTGAATTTAATGCTTGAACGTGTTTTGTTTTAAGTACTTCGTATTCATTTTTCCAAACTCTTACCATATATGCCAATAATGAACGATATTTAAAAAGTTTTCCAAATACTAAATTGCTTACAATCTATTTCAATATAGATTTGAAATGGAATATCTGATTTTAGTAGTAGAAAATAATTTTCAGCATCAAAACATTCTTTTAGTAAGTTGCAACGTTTTTGTTTCTTGAACGAAGTTTATAAAATAATATCTGAACAATGCTAACGGTAGATTTAAAAAAATTAGTGAAAAGAATCTGAAATAATGAACTTTGAAAATAGGTTATGAAAGAAGGTAAATATGACCAGGAATAACGAGGATTAATCCTTTTCAGTTTGCTTCTCAACAGTATCAGAATTAGAATCTTCCTTTATTTTATCCAACTCGATATTATTCTCTATCATCTGCAAATAGCACTTTGTAGCTCTCTCAAATTCTTTGTTAATAGCAATCATCTCATCAAGAGGAATATTCTTATCCTTTATCTTATCGTAATAAATGCGGGTCATATTAAGATAGACAACTAAGTGAGACTTGTAAATCAATTGTATTTGTGCCATATTGCCCAAAGCTCGTGTGAGATATCGTTGAGGTTTAATGAAAAAGATACCAACGAATGTGCCTATGCTTAAAGCTCCGCTCAATATTCCTGCATAAAGGGAATCATCCGGCGGCGCAGTTGTATTTACTACTGAGACGGTATTTTGTGGCGCAGTTGTATTTTTACCAAACAATATGAGCCAAATAGAATTAACAAAAAAAGCGATACCGACAGCCACTAGCAATATATTAACTGAGGTAATTATGTACATATCGAGTCTTACATCTTTTAGTGATTGAAAGAAATTATTGTCCATAGATTTCCAAAACTGTTCCCAGTACTTGTGATCTTTAGAAAATATTTCATCAATTGGGATTATACTTTCTATACGCCCCTTGTCGCTGAATTTGTTCTTGTCATTGTTAATTAATGGTGATGAAGTCATTATATGTGCAATATCTAATAATAGGCTTGGCTTATAAACAAATCGTTTAGAATTTTGATTCAATAAATTGATTACAGTCCTAACCTCAGACAGAAAATTATTTGTTGATTAATATTTCTTGTCAATTTAGCTTCATGATACGATTACCTCGTTATCATTGCATTAGATAAGTATCCGAAATTTTCCAAGAGTCGAATTCTTAGTATTCTTTGGAATCAAAAGTATTTTTAATACGACGCATTTGATAATAAATAGTAATCTTGGAGTGATATTAGTTCTTTTCAACAGATTAATCTCTTAAAATTATGGGAAAAATTATTCTCATGATCAAATTCCACCTATTCATTACCTTAATGTTTCAATCTATTTAGCACCAGAAATCTAATCCCGCCCAGCCATTGTCTTTATTCTTAGTAGTATCGCTTTCAAACTCCGAAGACTTGCAGAACGTAAGTTAATAACACTACAATTTGGATAGATTGCTTTCTAAAAAATAACATTATTTATTTACAGCAACTATTGAGTACAGTTCAATTGTAAAAGTTTCATTTGTAATATTTTCCTATCTCAATAACATATGAATATTAATAATAATTCCTGTAAACTAACAATCTATACATCTATTCGTCTTGTTTAATCTTTCATTGAACTCGAATATAAAATACCATAATCTGTATATTATCTCCTGAGCATACGGGTAAAGAAAATTGCAATCAAATACAATTTCTTGTAAAAATCCAATTAAGAAACTTATCCTAATAGTAACATTATCGGCAATGGGATTACTTCTTCAATCTTTTGTCCGTAATTGGGATGCAGCATCAATTTTAATAAAAACCCCTTAAACATTTTTTACACTTCCACATATCACGCTATATACGGGTATTGGATTTACAATAATTGCATTTGTATTAGCAATAAATTTTGAAAAGTGTATAGTAATGATTACAAGAGCAGAATATAAAGACAAGGTGAGGATTGAAGAAAAACATGAAAACGAAAGAGAGAATAGACAAAAGCTAGATAAAGCCTATGTAGATGCAGTGGCCAATTTAAATAATATTTTAACTAAAATAGATCAATATACTGGTTTAAGTAAATTAATCAATGAGAAAACAAATAACAAAAATATGATACCGATTCTAGTAATCTTTCCAGTTTTCGTTAAATACAGCTCAGCAAACAAAAAAATAGATAACAAAAAAGATAATGATGATAATGATGATCACGGATGATGATGATAATTTATATTGTATAAATCTAATAATTACTGCCCAAGCTTGGCGATATAAGTTTTAAAGGGCTCTGTAAAGTTAAGCTCTAATGTTGTTGTTATAATGATACGCAAATCCCTTAATCCATTGTTTGATATGTTCTAATTTGCAGTTTTGCTTTCTAAAAGGAAAATAGTCATCAAAGCTTTCCGTTCTATCTTTAATGTACTGAATTATTCTTTCTATAAGACTTTTCTACCAGGAGGAATGAATATGATGATATAGTTTTAGAAACTCACAGGCTTGAGGGTACCAGGTTCCAC
>JANWKP010000073.1 GCA_025451315.1 Nitrososphaerales archaeon
ATCTAAATCTTATTCTAATTGAAAAGATTTGACTCTTGCAAAATAAAAAGAAAAGAAACATATTAATAAAAAACATACAAATTGAATATTCCATAATTTCAATTAAAGATTAAATAATGATGGTGTATCTCCGTACGTTCACATACATATATTGCTTGAGTTATCCGAGTTTCCATAAATCCTTTTTCTATTTTGTAATTTTATAATAGATGTCTTAATACATAAATATACCGGTAAATTTTTTTTGGCGTTTCAAAATCTTATTTGTATAATTTTTTGGAATAAATAATAAATTCCCAAATCAATTTAACTATTACAAGCTAAAATAGAATTATCTACCATATAATTACATCAATCGATTCTTCTAAATTTTTAGATAACACTTAATTAACCAAATTATTTTTATATTACCATAACAATCTTTTATTGAGCAAATTATTGAATTTATCGCCTTATATTAATAGTAAATTTCTATTTTTAATTAATACTTTTAGGAGAGAGACTGCACTATGAAAAATTTTTCTTCTAAAGGTATTAGATTTTCGGGAGATTCAATAAAGAGTTGTGTAGGTTTTATTGACTTGGTAGATTCAACTAAAAATACCATTATAATGGAGGGTTTAGATTATATCAGAAGATACTATTCTACATTTATAAATTCAGTATCAGAAATTGTTAAAAAAATGTAATGGAAAAGTTATAAAAAATATTGGAGACTGTTTATTATTTTACTTTCCCAAAACTACTGATGTAAATAATATAAATGTCTTTATAGAGGCTATTGAATGTTGTTTTAAAATCTTAGATGAACGACATAATCTTAATCAAGAATTATCGAAACAATAACTTCCACCATTTAATTATCGAATTAGTATAGATTACGGTGTATTAGATTTAGCTTTAGTAGGAGATTACAGTCAAATAGATTTATTTGGAACAACTGTAAACCTTTGTTCAAAAATAAATGCTTCCTCTATTCCAAATGAAATAATTATTGGAGATAATTTCTACAGAACTTTAAAATCTTTTTCTACTATTGTAAATAGTTATAATTTTGTAAATCATATTAATTATCAAATAACAGAAAATAATATATACTCTCTCTATAATGTTAGAAGAAAAAATACTTTTGGGTTTAATAATATTGAGGTACGTGATACAAATTCGTCTGATGAACAACAATTAGGTTCCTCTCTTGGGAACTTAAACATTAATAACAAAAGAATAATTTTGGTTGATGATGAAGAAGACGTTCTTTTTACTTATAAGACATTTTTAGAAGACCATAATTATGATGTAACTGCATTTAGCGACCCCTCTCTTGCGATGAACTATATCAGAAATATTCCGAATTTTAAAGATTTATTAATTATACTTGACATCAGAATGAAAAATTTGAATGGATTTCAATTACATCAGCAAACAAAATCGATAGACCCAACAATTAAGATTCTCTTTATAACAGCTTTGGATATATTGGATGAATTTTCAACCATAATTCCAGGTATATCAAAAGAATATATAATGAAAAAACCTGTTGATAGAAAGATATTCACAAATAGTATACAAAAAATTTTAAAAAAATAAAATTATATTTTATTATTAATTATTGTGGTATAATTAAATCTTAAATATTATATATATTACTATACATGAGAATTTTTTTTTATTTTTTATTAGTAACAAGAACATTATTTTTTAGGAATTTGTTAAGATGTGAACCCATCAGTAATACATATAGATTATTGCTAGAACCTCCCATCTGATGGAGGTAGGTTCGAATCCACTCTGAGAATTTACATATAACGCAAATGCAATAGAAAAAGGAAATGAAATAACTTAGAATCTTGAATCTTGATGATTTAATAAAAAAATATAGGTCAAAAATGGTCCCAAGAGCACCGAACCCGTGATTAAGTTATTACTAATAGTAACAAATAATGAATGTTATATAGAAATTTACTTCATTCAATAATTTAAATAATTAAAGAATCTGAATCAAATTTGTATCTCATTATTGAAAGATTAGAGGGGTAATTGTGACAGATTATAAATAAACATAAATCGAGCTATTATCTAGTAGGACGTCCTTTCTTTTGATTGGTCTCACTTCGTCTCATGAAGAATACGAACCACATAAATGCATAATCACGGAAATTACAATTACCAACGTTTCAAAATATCCTGAGGTAAGAATCGATGCTATATTAGAATACAATGGGAATCAATGCTGGTTTGTAGACTGGAAGACATATGATGTTAATCCCATTAATAGCTCTGGAAAAAGAAAAGTGGGAGTTACTTGTAAATTTATTTTTGACTAATCATAGATATACCAGAGACGAAGCAACACGCAGTAAGAACATTCATAAATTGACTATAAAGTTGTATTATTGAGCAGGTTCATCTGATAAATGATGCTTATCATACATCTAATTTCATCACGGTTTGAAGTAACCATAATTTTTCGAACATTGTTACATATGTATAGTTTATCTCTTCGTTGTTAGAATATGTTACGGTATACACTGTTTCCTTATCATAACCGGTAGGATCTGTAGTCGAAACTAGTAGCACCTTATAGTCAGGGACTATGATGATATCATTATTCTCTAGTTTGGTTTCAAAGATCCGTATATTAGCGACCTCGCTATAACTATTGATAGTTCTATCATCGACACCCGACGGAAAAAGAATTCTTACTAAAATATTTGACCCTGTTTTTTTCTTCAAAAATTTTAGGATACTTTGTGTTTCTTTTCTTTTCAAGGTATTTATATTACAGAATAAAATAGTGATCCCGTCTTTTGCGCCTAGCATTATTTCATCAATACGATTCTCAACCAATTTGAAATCTTGTATGTTTTCTGTATGCAATTGATCATCTTCGAGAAGTTGATCTTTCTCTTTGACCGAAATATTATTCCGATATTCTGCTGCATAGTCTTCTTTTATTGAACTCTGCATAGTTAGCAGCTTGCTATATATTTCTGCAGAGTCTTCGCTTAATATCTGAATAAGTTTGTAATACCAAAATAATGAGGCAAGAATGCATAGATATGCGAACGCCCACATCGCTTCCCATATCAATTCAGTCTTCGAAAAAAATTCTTCATCAACAATCGCTAACGTAAGATAGAAGAAATCTGTGATAGTTGCTAATATCAAGAAAGAGGTAAATAATATCCAGTGATAGATATAAGGGTTATTTCTAGGTAACTTCGTTAGAATGAGAATCGAAAGAGATAGTAAAACAATATCGCCATAGTTAGTTATGGTACTAATCACAATATCATGCCACTGGGATTGAAAATCTACTTCCTGGCTAAAAACTATGATAGTCGATATTACAGGTACTACAGATGCAAGTGTTACTACAAGAGCAATCACCCTACGCTTTATTAATCCATCTCTGTTTATAGTCTTAAATGATCTGTAGGTAAATAGGATTAAAGGTACATAGCCTGCAACATAGAAAATTTCCCCGACACCTGGGTATGGGGCATCCATATCTAATACAATTTGATAATACGTGTAGGAAAATTCACCAATGAACCAGAGAGTTACTCCTACGAAAACGAGCTTAAATTTCTGAGCTTCTATTTTTCTGGGATTTGAAAGTATTATAAACAAGGATATACAGGTAGATGATCCCAACAAAACTGCTGAGGTTGTGCCGATGTATCTGTCGCCATCTGTAACAAATAGTATTATATGTATAAACACGATAGCTACAGCTATAGCAATTATAAATCCGAAGAACAAATATTTCGTTTCATACTTTATCGCAAAAGCAGATTCATTATTTTTTGTTCTGCTCAATTAAATATGTATCCTTTGCAAATTATATAAATCATCCTCGATAATATTTTTATATACGCTCTATGGGAGAGCCAAGTACAAGCGAAAAACCTTAAATAAATCTTCTAAAATAACTGACCTCAGAATGGAAATTATCTTTGACGAGTATGACATGAGAAAACTGCCACCGAGAGAGCGGCTTGACAAAATTATACAAATTTTAAGAAACGAAAGAGACGAATCTATACGATGGGATTCTGTTTGGCTTGCAGGAGAGATAACTGAAGTGATTGACATAGATGACCCTATTTTTGCTGAAATAGCCGACCTAATGGTCTGGGTTTTGCTTAATGACGATAATGGAATTGTAAAACATGAGGCTGCTTTTCAAATTGGAGTGCGAAACATGAAAGCTAAGATTCCTTACCTGATTAACTCTGCTCTAAATGATAAAAACGAACTTGTAAGACATGAAGCTATAGAAGCTTTGGGTTTAATACGAGCCCACGGATGTAAAGAAACGCTGAGAAAGATGCTGGAAGATCCAAGCGATGCAGTTAGGGAAACTGCAGTTTTTGTACTAAAAAGACTTGACAGGCTGACAAATAGAGGAGACTATAAAGTAGATGCGATACTGTAATAGATTTAATCATTAGTACTGCTCAAGTCTAACATATGACATTCCTATAGGCTATAGTAATTAAGAATTGACGAAAAAAGACTTTATTTGCAAAAAATGGATTGATAAAATAAATAAAGGTTATTCACTTGATCTATGCTCGATGGCAGAAGAATTTAAAAATTATCTAAACAAATTAATATATAGTGATTTAACAGATATAACTTCAAATGTAATAAATTTCTATATAGAAGAACTTAAATTAAAAATACTTATTTATTTACTAAATCAAAAGAAATCTAAAAAAAATATAGCTAGAGAATTTGACAAGGTCAATCCGGAGTTTAAATGTATTAAGGAACATATATTAAAAAATATTGTATAGTAATATCTCAAAAATAGAAATAAGATTTACACAATATGATATAACAATTCATTAGCGAAAATGAATAATCTGGATCTTTTCAATAAATATATAGAATATGACCATATTATTGACTTGTGGTATTCATGGCTATATTCTAGATTACATTTTTTATTATCTAAAGAAGTTATTCAGAAATTTAGTCCGAAAAATGTCTTAGATATAGGGTGTGGCACTGGGTTTCAATCATTTCTTCATTACATAGATGGGTCGAGAGTAATAGGCATAGATAGTTCAGTGAAAATGATTAAAATTGCTCAAAGAAAAATGGGATCTCTTAACCAATCAAATAGATTGATGCTATTTCCAGAAGAATTTGATTTTGTCAAAAAATATAATGAATTAATAACTACTTTAATAATACAACACGGTAACTACCACTATGAATATCCTAAATTTTTAGTATCTGATTTATACCATCTTCCTTTTAAAAATGACAAATTTGATCATATCAATTGTTGTGGGAGTGTTTTAGGTTTAGTTAGAGATATTGATTCTGCCCTACTTGAAATGAGTAGACTTTTAAAAGTTGAAGGAACTTTATTTATAGAAGTTGACTCACGTTGGAGTTTGGATACTTTATGGATGATGTTGGATTATTTTTTATTACATAAACTAGGATTTTATACTTCACGTAATGATGTAAATAAAATAATTTTTTCTTCTATTTTAAAAGATATAATAGTTGACTATCCTTATGGCGAGTATGAAGGTTTTCAAGACAAAAATTATAAAATTAAACTAAAACTTTTTTCTCCTTTTGCATTACAAAAAAAATTTTGTTTATATAATTTTAAAGTTCTTAAAAAGTGGAATATTCATTCAATAACAAATTTACTTCCAAGTACAATTCTTGATAAAGATAATCCATCTAATACAGTTAAAAAAATCTTTACGATGTTATCTTCAATAGAAGAAAAGATGCCTAATCTTATTCCTGGATGTAGTACAGTTTATTTATTAAAAAAAACTTAGTTAATACATTCCTTTATCCTATCATTTTTTCTTGATTGAACACTAAAACTATCTCTATTCAAATCTCTTAGATAACGTCAATTAACATGGTTCAATGATTTTTAAATATTTTATACCTAAATGAATGCTTAAGAGTAATAAACAATCAAGCCAAAAGTAGAACTTTAGTTCTCATTTATAGGGAATTATTTTTTACTTCTATTATTATATAATATTTAATGAAAAATATCTTAATAGTTGATGATGATGTTGATACCTCTTTAAGATATAAGAAATGGTTGGAAGATGAAGGCTTCATTTTAACTTTAATAAATGATCCTTATATAATGGAACGAAACTTTAAACCTGAAGACTATGATCTTGTTCTTATTGGTTTTAGAACGTCCGTAATCGATGGTTTTGACCTTTATAACAATTTATATGAAATGTCAAAAAAAGTACAACAAAATACATCATCATCAAACGATTTTAGGGTTTGTTTTATGACTGCATCAAAAATAAATTACTTTATATGAATCTTTAATTTAGAGGTCCTAGGTATAATGTTAATATAAACTCTAAGCATTTAGTAATATTCAGATATTCTAATATAAAAAATTTATTTAATAAACCCATTTTCTATCGCTACCATCATGATCATGAATTTTTATTAATTATTCCAGTTATACGCCTAATTAGATCTTTGTTTTTTGATTGGTTTTTGAATAAAATAATTTTTACCAATTTTTTCTCCCATTCACTTTCTAAATGTGAAAAAGATGCTGTAAATAAGATGCTAATAATTGGAAATTTATCAAGAATGATCAAAAGCCTGAAATGATAAAATAAAGTGCATATATATGCTTAAATTGAGATAAACTAGTCAGAAATTTCTAATTCAATGAAATACAATACAATAATTGTAATCAATGTTTTTCAATAGTTCTGAGATTAATTTGTGAATAAAAGTATATTTGTTTTATTTAGATAATAATCCTCGACTAAAATAGAGGCAAAAATTCCTCGCGACCACTGGCTGGTAGTTTTCTCTGGGCCACTATATTTGATAGTAATTACTCCATTGACACAAGTTTAGCTATTCATCCTTTTTTATCATATTATCCATAGTTTACTAATTCATACAGTTTTGTAGGAGAGAAGACAAGAATAATAGAATTTACAATAACCTTTTTGATTGCTTTTTGATTGCTTTTTGATTGTTTGTATCATTTGAAGATATCGCCAGTCTTTATCTAATTTTGAAATTTGTGAATCTGAATGAAGGTAAAGGTCACCTGTTACAACCACCAATTTTGAGTGGTATTTTTCTAAATCTTTTTCTAAATCTAGTATAAAAAAATGTGCCAATTGATGTATCGTGAACACCCTTTGTACTATAATACGTTGTAATGCTCTATCTAATATCCTATATTTTTTATCAGCTATTTCTGTTATATTGTAAAAGTCAAATTTATTGTCTGTAACTAGGACATATACAGTAGGAGATTCTAGACCATTATGACGTTTTGGTAATATACCTCTGACAATAGTATCACAAACAAAATCTGAATGAGGATTAACAAAACAAGCAATGTCACATATGGTTAGTTCAATTCTCATTTTTTGTTTTCTATTCTTGTTATTTCTATCATTAAATGAACATTCAAGTACAAATTTATCTTGTAACAGTTTTTGAGTTGATATAAATTTCGGTAAAGATTTTGTTTCGTTATCTAATAATATCAACTACAATTATCAGATCATCATTCTAATTATTATTGACATGTATGAAAAAATTACTAGCAATTCTAACCAGTTATGTCGATGAAATAGATTTTCTATTAACACGTCTGTGCACCAAACAAATGAGAATATAAAGGAGCTTTCAAAAATAGAAGATGATACTGTAAAAATCTTTCGACAAGTTTCAAGTGATAATATTCATAAAACAACAACAAGTTCTTCTAGTGCCTAATTACAGCATTGAACAAATAAGGATATTAACTACATTGTCTAAATATGTTTTAAGAGGTTCTGTTTGGAGTTCTTTGGACTGAAAAACCAAACTCGAGAACATGTGTCTTTCATGAGTCTCAATGAACCTCCTATTTTATTAGTTTGCTAGCCCTACTATATCTCTGCTATACATTTGACTCTTTTAGAACCGCTATGGGTATTTTTCCCTCCACAAATTTCTAACGAATTTACACATAATTTATAACTGATTTACATATCTTAATTTTTTCAAAACAATTTTACTTTTGTCAATTTAAGTTATCTATAAGGTCAATCCAAACAAATCAATAATTATCCTAAATTCTAAATATTGACCACTTAGCTTTTATAAGGCTATAACAAACTTTTTACGTGAGGAAATAAATTGAATTTATTACCTTATACTAATAATAAATTTCCATTTTTAATCAATAATTTTTGGAGTAATACTAAATGAAAAACTTTTCCTCTAGTGGAATAAGATTTTCAGGTGACTCAATAAAGAGTTGTGTATGCTTTATCGATTTGGTAGATTCTACTAAAAATACCATTACAATGGACAATTTAGAACATATTAGAATTTACTATTCTAAATTTATAAATTCAATATCGAAAATAGTTAAAAGTTATGGTGGAAGAGTTATCAAGAATATTGGTGATTGTTTATTATTACATTTTCCAAAAACATCTGATAATAAAAACGAAGAATCTTTTAGAGAGGCTATTGAATGTGCCTTGAAAATCTTAGATTCTCGATATAGTATTAATCAAGAATTGTCAAAGCAACATCTTCCTCCATTCAGCTATAGAATTAGTATGGATTTTGGTGTTTTGGATTTAGCTTTGGTCGGAGATTACAGTCAAGTTGATTTATTTGGCTCAACCATAAACTTTTGTTCAAAAATAAATTCTTCTTCCTCTATTCCAAACGAAATAATTATTGGAGATAATTTTTATAGAATTTTAAATTCTTTTTCTAATATTACTACAAATTATAGTTTTATAAATAATGGTGAATGCAAGATAACCGAAACTTTTGGATATTCTACATATGGAATAAAAAAAGTTAACAAATTGTCACTTGATGATGATATTAATAATTTATATCCTCTCAGAAAGAAAATGTTAGGTTCCTCTACTCAAAATTTTATGGAAACTCAAAGTAAAGAAGATTCATCTTTACGTAAAGGACACAATAACAAAAGAATAATTTTAGTCGATGATGAGAAAGATATTCTTTTTACTTATGAATCATTTTTAATGGATTACGGTTATGACATAATTACTTTTACAGATTCTGCTCATGCATTAAATTATATCAAAGACCTTTCAAATTTTGATAATTTACTTGTGACACTTGATATTCGAATGAAAGATTTGAATGGTTTTCAATTACACCAACAAATAAAATCAATAGACCCAACAATCAAGATTCTATTTATAACCGCATTAGATATATTGGATGAATTAATAATTATAGTTCCTGGTTTATCCAAAGAACAAATTATGAGAAAACCTATTGATAAAAAGGAGTTTACAAATACTGTTAAAAAACTGTTAAAGTAATAGATTAGATTTAAGTGTCATATCAAAACAACTTAAAATAAGTTTCTAATAATAAAAGCTAAATACTATGTAGTAAAATCCTACTACATGGAAGACTCTACTTCCGACCAGCTTGCTTAACATGTAGTAAACCCTACTGTTTGAGGCTAAACCCCGACTAATGACATTAAAATTTGTATTCTAGTGAAATGATATAGTAAGAATATGATTCTTGCTTATTATCTGATCTTTTATACTCTTAAAACAAGAATCTTGATTTCTACCAGAACTAAAGATTTAAGACCCAGAATAATTATCGATTTATCTTCAAGAAGAAAAACTCCTATAAAAAACAATTAAATTAAATAAAAACTTGTAGAAAGCTAATTAATATTTAATGTTCTAACATTTTTCAGCATTAAAATTATTTATAAATAATAGCTATTGAATAATATAATAATCATTCACTAAGTAAAACAGATAGTATATGTTACTGAATGATTCTTCGAATTCTAAATATAATTAGAAAGTTAGTTAACAAATATGCATAAGTCAGCATACAAGTTTGGACTTTATTTGATGGCTTCATTGATAGTGTTATCAACGGTTGCAGCAGTAATACCAATGAGTAACATGAATCTTTTTGAAAATGCAATGGCTATGGAAATGAATCCAAATATGAAACGACAATTCACATAGATATGCAAACTATGAATCTTATGGTGCAAATTATTATCAACAACCAAATTATTATTACAGTCAGGACAGACAATATGATGATAAACAGAACTCTTATCCCAATGATTATAATACTGATAATGATAAATATAATAAATATCCAACAAAAGATAAGTCATATGAGTGTAGAACAGGTCCATTTGAAGGCTTTTTTGTAAGTTCAGTAGAATTCTGCAAACATGGTAAATTTAATGATAGAAAAGACAATGGATACGATGATAGCGATAAAAACCAACAAATATTTCCTGCTAACAAAGTAGCAGAACTTGGAGATAGATGGTGGCAATGGATAGTATCATTAAATAATGTAACAGACCCAAACCCATTTACAGAAACAGGTCAGGCTGGTTGTGACGTTGGATTACAAGATGACGGAAGATTATTGTTTCTTGTAGGTTCACCAAGTGACCCTCCTCTTAGTGGCACATTCCCAGTACATGATTGTAAAATAAAAGAAGGTACATCTATTCTATTTCCTGTAGTAAATGTATTTTGTGCTGCTTTTGAGACAAATCCACCGCAAAACGAATCACAAACTAGAAAATGTGCAAACGAAGCACAGGATACAGCTTTTGACTTGCAATTAGAAATAGATGGAAAAGAGATTCAAAATCGAGAGAGACAGTATAGAGTTGATTCTCCTCCTGGAGGTTTTGAATTTACTGCAGTACCCGGAAATCCAGCTACCTCTTTATTAGGTTCTTCTATTGGTGTATCTGATGGTGTATGGATTCTATTGAAACATTTACCACCTGGCGAACATACTATAACATTTAGCGGAAAATTCGACTTTACAGGCATAATTGGAGGAGGAGAAGAGGTTATTGTAGATGCAGGAGCAACATACAACTTAGATGTAATACCTAAATATTATTGACCTCTTACATATAAAACAAATATTAGAAATAATTTTTTCTAAATACTATATCTTTTTGTTATTAGTATTATAAAATAAGTTTCTAATAATAAAAGCTAAATACAAGCTATTTCATTATTAAGTTTTATTTTTGTTTTTTCATATTGAGAATTATCTACATCTGATTAATAGTTTTAAAATATTATACTTAAGTTAGTAGGTTTCCAGACGATGGGCATGAGAGATGTGAGAAAATTTACCTACTTACTAACTTAAGTAAGATGGTTGGATTCAATTTGGTTAATTTGTTCTTTCTTATTGATTACAATATTCTTGCATACCATTATATAGAAACATAAAATATTTAATTGATTGCAAAGATGCAAAAAAATACAAGAATATGAGATTTATACCTGTTATTAGTAAATAACAGAATATTCTAAAATATTATCAACACAAGGATAGTAAATCTATCATATAAAAAATTCACATTCTAATTACTGGTTATCAAGTTGCAATCTACTGTATACATCACACATAAATAACTTGTTAAAGATGAACAAGACTTATCTATCCGAGTTATTTTTTTTATTTATATCTTGAACTAATACATTCAAACAAAATTCTAAATTATCAATTTCTTGAACAATTCTAATAGTTTCTATACGATATACTGCTTTTTTCTTTTCCTTCTTTAATTTCTGAATTTTAAATAAAATTATTCTCTTAAGTTTATTTAGATTGTTGTTATTATCATTACTCTGTTCTAAAACCCACTTTAATGTTTTAACTTGTGAAAGATAAAGTAGATTGACTGTTTCATTGTTATAAGATGTTATGGATAATTTGCTTATCTTTAGTGTTTCTAGAATGTTTTGTGTAAAACCTTGTTTTGAATCCAAAATTATTTGAGTTCCCCTGTTTTAACATGGAAAGAGACTAATTACGTTCATCTAACTATATTTTAATATAA
>JANWKP010000074.1 GCA_025451315.1 Nitrososphaerales archaeon
AATATTTATAAATTTTTAATAAATATTTAATGACAAAAGACTTAACAAAAACTATTTTATCATTTAATATATGGTATGATATTTTTGATAAGAATGAAATTGTTAGAATATAAACTTGTATCAGCTATCTTTCTAAGTGCATTTATCTTGAATGTTTATCTACATCATGTTAGCGCAGAATGGAAAATACCCTCAAATACTAACGTCACTCCAAATTTTACTACTTATGAAAACAATTTTGTAAAAATCGATTATCCTACGAACTGGATATTTACAGAAACTACTGATTCAGTAATATTTTCTCCGGATCGTGATTCAGTTGATAAAATAAAAATTAATGTATCTCCTATTCAAAATGATACTCTGTCAATAAAATCTGTGGTAGATTCTACACTAGATGAATTTGTTAGGACACTTGACGATTTTGAATTAATTGAATCTAGCCAACTTGCAGATATCAAGGATAACAATCACAAACTGATATATTCATATGTAGATGGAAATAAAAATAAGATTCAGAACGCCGATGTTGGAATAATTCGAGGAGCAAATCTGTATACAATTTCATTAACCTCAAATTATACGGATTATTATCGTAATTTGCCAATATATGAGAAAATGCTTGCATCTTTCAATTATTATAATGAGCAAGGATTATTAAATCAATTTTCTTCTTATTTATTAAATCCTGTTGCTGATTTTGTCCCGATATTGGGAAACTCTTCTAATATTACAATGGTTGAATTTGGAGATTATCAATGTACATTCTGTGCAAAATTCCATAATGAAACACTCGAAAAAATTATTAAAAATTTCGTGGATTCAGGTAAAATCAATTTTATATATAAGGACTATATCGTAAATGATATTCCAACAGATAAAGCTTCAACTATGGGAGCAGAAGCATCATATTGTGCAGGTGAACAAGGCAAGTATTGGGATTATCACACTGAATTATACGATAATTGGAAGGGAGAAAGAACTGGATGGATAACAAGTGACAGTCTAAAACAGTTTGCAAAAAATATCGAGATACCGAATATGACCCAATTTTCTCACTGCATAGAATCCACTAAATATTCTCTTATTGTTCAAAATAATGATAATATTGCTAGATCGATGGGATTATCAGGAACTCCTTCATTTATACTGATCAAAGACAATAGTATCCAGTCCATAATTCCTGGGGCATTACCTTATGAGATTTTTGAACAAACACTAAATAGATTGATTTCCAGTAAATTTTAATATTTTTTTATTTTAATAAATGTATTATTACATATGTAGTTCTTAATGAGATATAAAGGCCTAATAATATAACATTATTAGATGAATATCTTTTGTAAAGTTAATGGATATTATGCCATTATAACCGCTTCATTTCTAACGTTGACTATTTTTATTTCTTCATCAAATATAGCTTCTAACTTTTCTCCAACTTTTTTACTAAATGAATATATGTACAATGAGATATTAACTCCTGCCTTTGGAAACCAACAAGAGTTTTCCAAGCAACAAGAGTTTTCCAAGCAACAATCTATAGAAAAATTTAAGAGTCAATTTTGCGGGATTAATTCTAAACCTAACTCTAATCAATATGTCAAAGAAATAAAATTAAATAATGAATGCGAAATGCCATTGGCAATAATATATGATGACAGTGTTAAAGGAGTATGGTATATTGCCACAAAACAAGGGTCACTAATTTTATATGAACCTGAAACAAATATTTTTACCAAATATGATATACCGATCTGGCTGTCGCGCGATAATCCTATCGATTCATCTCAAGTTTGGGATATCAAACTTGATCCATCCAAAGAAAATTTATGGTTTACTGATGAAAAACAAAATTTAATTTGGAAGTTTAACAAACAAAATAAGGAATTTGAACATTTTAAAATCCCCGAAAGTAACTTATCTTTTGGTACTGTTTATCCTGTTTCAATTGATTTTGATAACAATGGTCATATTTTCTTTGCCGGAATTAGGACACAATCCTTATTCATGGGAAATTTGAGTTTAATGAAAAGTGATACGGCAGATGGAATTGCTAAAATTCCACTTCCTATTGAGGATTTTAAAGATTTCGATCCATCTCTTATTAGTACTGGTTCAATTGCAGTAGATAAAAAAAATAATAATGTCTGGATCTCAGTTCTTGCTTTTGGATATAAAGGCCAAATTTACAAATATGATATTACAAATAAATTATTTAAAAAATATGATTTAGGAGATCTACCTTCTCCTGTCGGTATAACTATTGATGAAAAAGGTAATATTTGGGTAAGTGACCACGGAACTAGTATATTTGTTAAATTAAATCCTATTAACAGTTCCTTAACAAAGTTTATAACTTCTACAGCATCTGAAAAAATTTTTGCTGGAGAAAAAGCTACAGGACAAGCATATACTCTACCTTACTGGATGAAAAAAGGACAAAATAATTCTATTATATTTAACGAGCATACCGGTAACAAAATTGGAAAATTCTTTCCAGAGGAATTCAAACTAGTTGAATATTGGATTCCATCACAAAACAAACTATTTGGACAATGTAAGCCTGACATACCAGAAAATAGTTGTGGTATCGGTAATGTATTACAACTTACCGATGAAACTTACGATGGATCAATTTGGTTCACTGAGTGGAGTGAAAACAAGATCGGTTATGTTAATACTAGTATTCCTTTACCTTTCTCAATTAATACTGAGAACAACGAAATAACACTTACTCCAGGAGAAAGCAAAGAAATTAAATTTGAGATTAAGGCAAATACTGATTCTTCTCTTCATCCTATATCCTCAACTACATTAACTACAAGTGGCGACTTGGGAACATCAATTGGAATTTTTAGCGAAAACTCAATAGCATTAAAAAAGAATGAATCAAAAGAAATATCTTTTGTATTTACCCTCTCGAATGATGTTGCTATGGGGGATTATATTTTGATGTTAGGTGCAGAAGATGATGTGATATCAATTTCAAAAACTATACATATTAAGGTAATATAAGTTACCATAATATTGGAACATATAAAAAAACTCATTTTTCGAGTATATTAATGTATATAATCCTTTAATTTTGATCTATCAATTGAGCAAAAGACAATTCATATTCTTCCGGATCTAAAATATGAAAGTACCTCTCTCCCCATGCGCCATCTACTGGTTTATTTTTAAGCTTAATTAAACGACATATATCTTGATCTTGTTTGAAATATTCGTAAAGATTATCCACGTTTTTTGAATAAATAATAATTCTACCAAAATTCGTGTCAAATTTTAATCGATTTGTAAGCTCTAGATTGATGTAGGATTTTGAATTGTTGAACTCATCAGTCATTTCAAAGGATGTAAATGAACTATCAGGTCCACCATAACGAAGGATTAATCCTGGAATTTTTGAATAAAATTGCCATTCCTTTCTCATATTTTTAATCTTTAAGGTTATCGCTGAAATTTTAAGCAAGTTCATTTTCGTTATATAGTTGATAATACTATTTGTCACTAATTAAAATAGTGAATTTTTTACCATAACATAGATTACGTTATTTTAAACTCAAAAAATCTAACTAATTATTAATATACTTATAAAATGTACTAAATAATAATATGGGAGTAATTTTATGGTTTATTGCCATAGTACTATTTCTAGCTATTATTGGTTTAGGATGGGAAACTTTTTTCACTGGCGTGTTAAAGGGCGTAGATAAAATTGGTATTACACCTGTAATAAAAAATATTACAGATAGTACAAAAGATTCTCTTCAAGGTATTATCTCTGAATCATCTAAAACCACTTTAGATAACAAGTTAAATTTCAATACTTGATAATTTAATTAACAAACAATTAAGATAGAAATCATGTTACGAATAATATCTTACGAAAACTCCTTTATTATCCTAAATCAAAGTCTGTTGAAAACGGTTAAAATCTAATAATTCTGTCTTTTCCTTATTGATGATACGAGTAAGTACTTCTGTTGCAGCTTGCTTGTGTAAATATTCATTATTATTCCCACATCGATATGAATAAGTACAACGTGGACAACCATCATCATTTTTACATGGACATTCTATAATGATAGAAAGAGCCCTTTTGATGGCTAACTCAAATTTATCAAAAAGACTTTTACTTGCTCCATTACCACCAATGCTGCCATCATGAATTACTATCATACCTGTATCTCCTAATGAAATTCCCCCAATGTCCTGTGAAGCTCCTCCTATTAACATGCTACTCCCTTCAATAAGCACGTGTTCAGTTGCATGATATCCACTCATTTCCACTTTCTCTTTCTCCGGAGTCATTTTTAAAATTTCTAGGGGGCGAGGCACTCGAAATATAAATCCTTTTGTGTTATAATTATAGGTTATAGGTTCATTAAAAAAAACTTTTTTTCCTTGATTAACCTCCTTTCCAATCTCAATATTTGAATATCCTAATACTTTTTTAAATATATTTAAAGAACAATATCTTAACTTTATTCCAAAAATATCTTTTTCTTCAAAAATTTCCAATACTTCCGGATATTCTTCCATTATAGACTTTGTATAGTAAGGATAGTTCATTGATATTTTATCTATCTCTGCAAAATTTCTTTCCCTCTTTTCGTCAAGTATTAATTTTTTAACTTTATATCTCCTTCCAGAAAGAAAGTAAATTGCATCATCATGCAATTCCTCCAACGCTTGTGGCAAGTTTCTATTTCCAATAATTTTATTATTAAAAAGAATATCTATACCTTTTCCAATTCCTCTTATACTGTAATTTTTTAGTACCTCTTGTTGATCTAGATTAGGAACATATTTTCCATTACTAAATATTATTAATTCCTTACTTTCCAATTTGGAAAGGATTAGTAAGTATTTCTTTGCTTCAATTTTTGAAATAGGTCTATCAAAGCACATAGCCAGAATTTGGTTTTCCATTATTATTGGATTAAAAGGATCTATATAAGGTATTTCTTCGTCAACAAAATAGTCAGCTGGATGATTTTTATAATATTGGCTTATTGGATCATTTCCAAGAGCCAAGAAAGCGTATCCTTCTTGTCCCTTCCTTGCTGCTCTTCCTAGCCTTTGTAAAAGTCTATTTATAGGAACAAGATTAGATATTACTGCATCAATATCTCCAATATCTATTCCTAATTCTAAAGTGGGTGTAGAAGAAATAACATCTATTATTCCATTCTTAAAAGAATTTTCTACAACCTTTCTATCTTTGGGAAGAAGACCAGCTCTGTGTACCCCAATTTTTATTCCTTGTTTCGATGAAATAAATGCTATCAATTCTGCAGATAAATGAGAATTACTAAAGACGAGAGTTTTGTGATTCTTAGTAATTTTTTTTATTAGTTCAATAACTAATGATTTATTTGATCTAAGAGAGGGATATAGCATAGCAAAATTTGTGTTACCTTTTTTTCCTACACCATTCACTATTTCCATTTCACGAGAAAATAACAAAGTACAAAATTCCTTTACATTTGGTAACGTAGCAGAACATGCAATTATTTGCAATTTTTTATTATTAATGATTCTTTCTAGTCTTTGGATAATATGATGAACATTAGATCCAAATATACCTGTATATGTGTGAACTTCATCTACAACTAAAAATTCCAAAGTATTCAACAATTTTATAAGTTTTGTATTATTCAAAAGATGGTAATGTATAGAATCAAAATTTGTTAATACTATATCAGGAGGAAATTCGTAGAAATTTTGTTTTTCACTTGCATTTAAATCTCCGTCAAATATTTTTACTACGATGTCCATATTTTTTGAATATTCAATTATTTTTGAGAGCTGATCTCGCGCTAATGATTTTGTAGGATATATAAAAACTGCCTTTATTTGCTTATGACCGAATGTATTGGAGTTATAAGAGAAGTTTACATTTTTGCTATTTAGTTGATTGTTTAGATCATATATCTTTTGTAAAATGGGCAGGCAGAAGGCTTCTGTTTTTCCTGAGGCAGTAGGAGCAATAATTACAATATTTTTCTCACGAAGGATATTAAAAATAGCTTCTTCCTGAAATTTATACAATGTTGAAATATTCTTAGACTTTAATTGGTTTAATATAATATCATCTAACGGTAATTCATTTAATTCTTTTCCTGTGGAGATTTTAGATTCCTCAAATTTGAATAGATCTACTACATAATCCAAATCTGAAAGTAAGATTTCATTGATAAGATGGTTATTGATTTTACTTTTTTCAATCAGTTTTTGAATTTCTTTTTTAGATCGTACTAATTTTTCTGTTTCAAGTACCAATTTCAAATCTTCAAAGAGAGTCACATAACCATTATCAAACCTGTCTAAAAACTCGAGGTATGTTTCGTCTAAACTATTATAAAATGGTAAAACTGAACATACATGGCACTTTTCACAGGTAAATATTAGTCTGCCATCAAAAATCCTGTTAACCTTTAAGGAATTTAAAGATGTACAATTAGGGCATCTATACTTATTCACATTAAAAAAATAAATAAAACATAATAAATTGCTTATCGTGCCTTATCTTTTAGATTTATAAGATCTAGCTATCTATTTATTCTGAATATGATTAATAGAAACTATCAAAAAAAAAAAATTCTAGTTGAAAAATTTATAAAGAAAAATAAAAAAACTGATCATAGCGTTATTTTAAATGAAGTTAATATTGATTATGATACGCTTATCCGAATAATATCAGATCTTAGAAAAGAAGGACGAATAAAGTAAAAAGTTGGGAGTGTTCTCGATCAATTTTTAATCTTCATAATATATTGTATATTTGAATTGATTTAATCTATAAATATGATGGATATGTTATTTTAGAGAAATATATTTAAATGTGACTGGAATATTACAATTTTATAATAATTAAATTATTTGAAAGAATTAAAAAACATCTATTATTGAATGTACTTACTATAACCTTTGTATTATTTGCTTGTCTCCAGTTTAGACGATAATTCCAAGGCATTGGTGATATTTAGATATCAGAAGAGTTTTTTTACTATAGGAGCCTGATAACAAAAGGTTTGGTTCTTCTCATACAAGGAAAAGGATGATATAATCGCAAGTGGTAAAACTCTCCTCGATATTGGAATTAAGCATTTCTAATTATGACTTCAATAAATAGTACTTATTTCTGTATTTTTAATCTACATTCCAGAAGCGAGAAGCATGCTTGTTGTTAAAATTTATTAGATTGTTGTCATTTGATAGATTAAACGAGGTATACTGCTTAGAATTAAATATGTGTATGTAATAATCTTAATTGTTAAATTACACTAATTATGATTCCCATCCTTAAAGGATGAACTTATTATTGGATTGATTAAATATGGAACAGTATGTTTTAACCATACAGCGGATCTAACAAAAAATGGAACGACAATTTCAGTTCTTTTAGAATATGAAGCTTTAAGTATAGCTCTGGAAACAGTTTTGGGATTAAGTACATATCCTAACTTATGAGGCATCTTACCCTTAAATGATTCATTATCAAAGAAATTAGTTTTAACAGCAATTGGACTTACCACGGTAATCCCTACATTTGTATTTTTTAATTCATAGGACAAAGATTCTGAAAATCCTAACACTGCAAATTTAGATCCACAATACGCAGCCATACCTGGAATTCCAAAACTAGCTGCTAAAGAAGCAACATTTACTATATGACCTCGTTTATTTTTTATCATAGACGGTAAAAACATTTTGGTAAAGTAAACCATTCCTAAATAATTTGTTGATGTAACTTTTTCAATGTCTTCTATTGTCTGATCAATCACCTTTCCATAAATTCCAATTCCTGCATTATTAACCAAAATATCAATTGTTCCAATATCATTCATAATATTTTGTCCTACATCATAGACCATTTTTTTGTCCGATATATCGCATGAATATATCTCTACATTGCAATCTGGGTTTATTGTCTTTTTTACTTGATTCAATTTCATAATATTTCTTGAAATTAAAATAATTGTTTTTGCTCCATTATATGAAAAATCGACTGCGGCTTGTCTCCCTATCCCAGAAGAAGCACCAGTAATTGCAACTATCTGATCTTTAAATTTCATTTGTATTATTAAATATCACACGTTTAAAAAAGTTCCAGTATTAGACTATAATTGCTATAATTGCTATATGTGATTCTAAAATTTCGAATGCGACTATAATTTATTACCTGACATTGATAGTATATTCATATTTCAAAGGTTCTGGTAAAAATGTGTTATCAAAGTCTATTCCGGTTATCTCAGCGACCACTCGATATTTTCCTGGGTTACTAAAAACTGACCCATCAATCTTTATTGGGCTTCCAAAATCAGATACATAACTAGCTGAAAGGGTATCATAATTTGCATTTATATTATAATTTTCGAGCTCTTTATTATGAAATTCTAATTTAATTTCTCCATTGTGCCCATGGAGGTTTGCAGTGAACATATTTTTATTTTCTTGATTATAAATACCTACAATGTAAGTTACATGGGGAATATTATTTCCTGTTTTTTTATCGACTAATGCAAAATTAATTATACCATTTTCTGCGGTTGATTCTATTTGTGGTTTGGTGAAATTTAGAAAGATCTCCCTATCTCCTACAATAGATGGTGGAAGATTATGTCCATGTCCTAACATTTGTTCATATGAATCTTTAAAAATATTATAGTTAGTTGTTAACAATAGCAAAGTAATAAATGATATGAATACAAATCCTAATCTAGTTTTGCGATGTATTAGAGAAATTCGTTTATTCAGTTTCATACTTTAAAAAAATTTTAGCATGTTCAATATTTAAAAGTTTAATTTTTAGTTATATTTAATTTTATATCAAAACTTATAGTTTTAATTTATTCAATTATATCAATATGTAATCAATACTATAGGAACAGTTTCGTTTTTAGGAAAACTTGTTGCTAATTTGACCGTTAAAAATCTTTTGCTTCATATATTTAGTTTCACTTATTATTATTTTTCTGGTTTAATAATGATTTTGATGATTTGGATATAATGAATCAAATTAAACCTATAAAAATGATTTTTTAAGTATAGTACAATGAATTTTGATAAGATATCAAAATACTACACTGGGTTTATTGTAGAAGGTGAACCCATTGATATCTAAATTTATTGAAATGAGATACAAAATTACATAATTTAAACATGATTTTATTTATTAATCACAAATTATTTATTCTTACATAAATTAATCTGAAGAGTTAAAATAAGTAAATTCATTATTTATAGTATAGCTCTTGATTACAAAGACAACTTGTTATATATAAATATTATTACGGACACTTAAACAAGTATGAAAAAATTTAGTCTTATGAAAAAATCGTTCATAATTATTTTAAAAAGATAAAATATATTATAATATTGAGAATATATTAAT
>JANWKP010000075.1 GCA_025451315.1 Nitrososphaerales archaeon
TAAAAAGAAATAGATATCAATTTCAGACAGACCATGGATTTAGAAAGTGGTTCAAAACAAGATGTGAAATCTCTGGAATGAAAAGCATTAACATAGAAATATTGATGGGTCATTCAATAGGAATTTCAGATTCATATTATAAAATAACACAAGAGGAATTATTAACAGAATATTTGAAAGCATCAGATTTTTTGATGGTAAGCAATGAAAATCAACTACAAAAACAATATAACAAGATACAAATACAAAATCAAAATGACTTTAAATTTATAGAATGCAAATTATTTGAAAAAGAGAATGAAATAGAGGTATTAAATCGTAATGACCAAAATAAATCTGATGCTATTGCAGCATTAGCAGATAAAATTGATGAATTGGTATTAGAAATTGAACGATTAAAAACGAAAAATAGATAATTGAATTTATCTTCAATTTCTCTTTATAGTAATTTTATAATTTGGTTAATAAATGAATGAATGATTACTGCTGAACTATAATATTGAAAATATAAAAATAAAAAAAATAAATTAGAAATGTAGCAATTCAAAATAATAGAAAAAATGATTATGTACCTTCAGAAACTACAAATTTTATTCACTAGTTATAATTTCCTCATAAGATTATTGCTATTATAGTTCTCTTGTATAGTCAATACTATTATTATCATATGGTATATCCACATAATCAAACCCAATCTAACCAAACTGAAATAAGAAAATTGCAAGGAATTCATGGAAATTCTACATACACTATAGTTCTCCCAAAAGATTTTATTTCAATCTTGAATCTCTCAAAAGGAGACTACCTTAAGTGTAGAATTTCAAATCAACAACTGATCATAGAAAAAGCAGAAGTCTAGTTACAAAAATCAAAAAAAAAGGTTTGTAGTAGAATTATGAGTAGCAATTTTAATAATATAAATTATTTTATTATTGGTTCGAAATGCTGGTATCTCAAAATAGAAGTAAATAATATTTCAGCAGATAAGATAAATAAGAAACCGCTAGTATACCGGAAACAATGGCAAATTAAATCGAATTCAGAAGATATATTTTTAAAATGGATAGAATTCGATTTAATTGGTAAAGGCTTAACAATATTTTCAAGATTATCATATAAAGAGAAAAATAAAACGATTATTTTTTCTATTGCAATTGCTCTTTTGATGACAGTGACAGGTAACAGCAGTAGTACCTACACCTTGGCTATGTCAATAGCCAACAATACAACGTAACTAACTTTTGACTGAATTAGATGATGCCATGTATGAACATATGGCATACATAGTATTAGTAGAAAAACGTCCATTTTCATTCAAAGACTTCCTTAGATTTGAAGTAAATGGGAAAGAATACAAGATGAAGCATGGTACTTTTCGCAATAAGATATCAAAAATGAATAAAAATGGGATAGTTGAACTAGACTATTACTCACATATTGCATTTTATACATTAAAAGGATACAAATCCGGCAAATTTCCAATTACACCTGACCATACAGGGGGTACTATTAATTACAATAGCAGTGGGAGCAGCAGCAGCAGTAGCACTTCAATCACTAATCATTATAATCATAAAAGTGGTAATGGTTTTCTATATGAATCAATCATGAATCTACCACTAGAGCATAATTCTATCCATGATATACGCCTAAGTTGTAAGGCAACAGGAATTTGGTCAATGCTTTCCAACCATTATAATAATAATAATCCTAATTTGGAACTCTCAATGAACATACATAGCAAAGACATCCTTTTTCCTACATGGAAATTAAATGGCATATTAATCAGAGTAATAGTACACATGACAGATACAGTCTCAATAATTGTTGGGTGTACACTAAGACCAATTCCCTTAACCTATGATGGTATCTCAAACTTTACAGAGATACTAACGAGAACCGAAGAGAGAATATCAAACATAATAAAAGATATAGAAAAAGATGATGATAAAAATAAGGATTCCTCAAATTCTGAAAATGATTCTGCTGGTACAATAAACATACCACACTACGATACATGGATTGTTACTATGTGGCATTTTGGTGCTGATAGCAGGCTTCAATGTACAGGAGAGAAATTTTCAATAACAGTCAAAGATGGAAGAAATGTTCTTTTCCGTGTATATACAAAGAAAAGGGAACGTAATGATACAAGAATACGTATAGAAAGGCAAGAATATCCCAGAAAGTCAATTATAGATGCGATAAATGAAAAATTAGATAAACATTCATCCGTCTAATAGTTAGTGACAATTATGGTTATTATTATTATAATCTTTTAAACCGCGATTACACAAAACAAGAATATCAAAAATAAGATAATTAAATTATAAAATTAACATCTCTATGAGATAAAACTAGATACATAAAATTCTGTAAATTAGAAACAATTATCTATGAATCACATAAATTTAGTATTGTTTATAACATCAAAATCTTTTTAGGTCATTTTAGTACAATATAGTTCAGATTTTGTCATCGATATCATCAAATATACAAAGAGAACTTAAAAGAGCAAATCGGTCACGTATACAATGGCGAATGAATGAGATACAATATAGACTAATCAAGGGAGAAAAAGACAAGGATATTATGCGTACTGTTTTGTTGTCTGAGAGAAACTATTACAAATACAAAAAAAAGATATCAATCCATTTAGAAGAAATACAGAAAGAAAGAACAGATAGTGCAATTTGGTTAGAAGTCCAAACACTTAAAGACCGTATGTCAAGTTTATATCATGCTTTATTTGATAGAATTGAGCATCCCCATACTAAAACAAGTGATTTACCTAATTTAGTATCTACAGCAGAATCAATAGCCATAAATATTTTGAAACTTGAATCTGCAAGTATCAGTGCTGTGAAACAATCAAACTTGATATTGGAAAATCATATAAAAACACAATTACCGTCAAAATCCAAATACCAACCAGAACTCCCAAAAATAGGTTATAATAATAATAGTAGAGGATCAGAGAATTTGGAAGGTAATAATAATAACATTAACGAAAATAAAATTAATAGTGAGATTATTTACAATGATTGATCTGTATTATAATATGTCTTAAGAAATGGGAAAGTTTGAAGCAAGAATTAGAACGTGAATCTAATAATACTATTGTTGTAAAAGAAGAAAAGGTGTGAATAACGAAATTGAGATACGGTGACAACACAGGACTCGGCCGACTCATAACTATGAAAGAGATTACCAATAATAATAATGATGATGATAATGATAATAATAAAGAATCAAAAGTTCAAAAGCCTACCAGAATCATGAAAATCTCAGAACATACATATCGCATGTTTGTAGGCCACGCAAAACAATTCTACGATGTAGAAACATATGATATTATACTAGAAAATTTAATCAGGGACTTCGATTTTCACAACCAGAATAAATCTTGGCGTGATATAAATGAAAGTTAATTAACTAAGAATATTTTTTAAATAGATATTAATTATTAAAAGAGAATTTTTTAATTACATCTAATATTTTATTTTTTATATCTGTATTATCTTGCACATTAGCTCTTAATCTATCTTTAATCTCTTCTTCTTTAGGTTTTACATTTATGAATCCTTTTATATCTTTTAACTCATCAATTATATCTTCACGTTCATTTACTTGAAAATCACTAACAATTTTTTTTATATTTGTAAATAATTCATCTATTTCTTTAGGTGGAACATAATCAGGAATATCTACAGCTCTATTATAATCTCTCTTTTTAAATACAGAATTAAGTTCATCTAATACGAACTTCCAAAATCTTTCGTTACCTACTACTTTAAGAACACTATCAATTTCTATACGTTTTTTATGTTTATCACTATCTAGATAATCTATCATATCATCCCATTCTGTTTCATCATATGGTAATGGTATTTCATAATCCATTTTTATAAGACCTTTAAAGTGATTGTCATTCGTATTACCTTCTTCCTCTACATCCTCTTGATTCAATTTTAGTTTTTCAAGTGTTCTAAAATCTATACCTATTCTATGAGCATTTGGTAAAACAGTAGAAATAAGTAATCCTGAGGAATCAAAATCTGTCAAAATTGCAATATTACAGTGTTTTTCTTCAGCAAGTTCTGACAACTCACTAGCATATTCAGTAAGAAATCCTCTAGTATTTAAAATCGCAATACCTTTTTCATCTGCAAAAGGAGCCAGTACATCAGCTACACCTTCTTTTTCTATAATCAATAAATCAGTTCCTTTTTCTGCCAATTCTTCTAACTGAGCAAACCCAACTCCAAGAGATTCACCTTTAAAATACAATTGTGCTCTTTCTGCAGCAATTATACCAAGCTCATGTCTCTTATATCCATATTCTTCGCATATTTCTTGGATCAGCCCAGTAATATATCCTCTTTTTTTGCCTACTTCTTGAGCTGTAGCTCCCATTGCAATTAATATAGGTCTTGAATAATAGAATACAGTATTTCGAGTCCATCTACCTAGATTTATTACATTCTTATTTTCTTTAACTTTCTTTATACGGCCATCGATTAAATGTCTTACTGTATCAATAATATCGCCTTTTTTTAATCCATTTTTATTTTTATGAGATATTGTTTTAAAGAAATCAAATATTTCTTGAGCACTAGAAGCAAACGGCTTTAAATGAATACTTGTTTTACTTTGATTTCTGTAACCAATTTTAGGAGATATTAAATTTATACAAACTAGATTACCGTTTCCTTGTTTATGTTTGTTAGAATCGTGAGAAAATCCACAATCTGCAAGTATATCAGTGATTGAATAATCTGATTTTATATTCTTAGTATTTTTATTTTTCCAAGTCCATATATTTTCATCTGTTTTACTAGAAAATGGATTGTAAACTAAGGTATTAGAATAATTAATATTTGAATTTAAATACAAGCGTTTGTCGTTTAAATGTGAATCCGCAACAACAATTTCTAATATAAATGGAAATTCTATACCATTTTCATCGTGTGGATAATAACCAGGTATTTTTTTATATTCTATTTTTTCTTCATCAATATCAAACATTTTTTTGACTCTATCTTGTATTGCCTGTTCTCTCTTTCTTGAATCAAAAGGAAACTTTATTTGTTCATTTTTATTTTTAGGAGGCGGAATTTCTCTTAATCTTTTATAAACATTTTCTAGTTTTTTATCATCATTGTTACTGGAATTTAATATTTCTAATAATTCTTCTATTTTAATATTAGTACCTTCTCTGAAATTCTTTTGAACGTATTTAGCGATATCTAAATTAGTTTTATGTTCAAGACTATAAATTAATTTTTCAAATTCAGATAGTAGATAATAATAAATACTCTGATAATTACTCCAATTTTCAATACTTTGTGTAGCATTATATCTGTACCCGAAACTACGTGATTTTAGATTAAAATAAATATTAAAAGTAATATGTGCATTAAATAAACCATAATTAAGTAAAAGTTGTTTGATCCCATTATAATCAGAAAATTTTTTTGGGATGTAGACAGTAATTTCAGTAAGATTAAAAGTATTATTTTCTTTTTTTATTAATCCAATTTCTTTTATATCGATCTTAGGTATTTCTCCAAGTCTTTTAATTTCAGAAAGATTAGTAATCCTTATGCTGAATATTTTCTCATCAGAAACATTAATGATTAAAGGATAATTCCAACTTTCATTATTGTTTTCAATAGCAAAAGCATAAGGGATAACTAAGACTTCTTTTAATCCATCTCCTAAAGCTCCACGTTTTATAATATATTGGTGTCTTTTAGAACTGAAATATCTTTGAAAATCAAATATTTTATATAATCTTTCTTTAGTAAAAAATTGTTTATTATTTGAATTAGACGAATTTTTAATTTTGATTTTAATTATTTCATTTTCTTCTTCTGAAATTTCAATGTTAACAAAAGGACTGTATCCATTTACAAAGTCTTTCGTATTAGCTTCAATAAAATCTAAAGCGTTATCTACTAATTCTTTACATATGAATTTGCCAAAAGTTCCATCGTCATCAATTCCTGTTTTTGTTCTAATTCCCTCTATTGAAGTATAGTCTGTTGTTTGACTTTCGTCTGAATAGGAATCATAATTATTATTATTATTTTGTTCAACTGTTACCATGATTTATCTATCTACCTTTTAATTATCTTAGAAATTTTTTGGGGGTCTATTTTTAGATATTGTAACCATGGTTACAAAAATGCAAAATTCCTACCCCTTCTAAATTATAATAGCTCATTTTCTTGTTCTGCTTGTTCTGCTTTGGCTAAAATTCTGACCAGAACATCATTGAAACTATCGCCTGCACCGCCTAAATCTTTCAATTTTTGATAAACTTCTTGATTTACAGTAATATGTTTTAACTTTATCATATGTTTAATCTATTATATTAGTCTATAACTTAAAGTTCTTTCGATTAATTAAAAATAATTTACTAAAAATAGTTACTTATATTAGTGGTAAATGTATATAATGTTACTCTGATTAAGATATAATTAGCATTGTATAATTGTATAAAGAAAAGGCTCTTAAGTTAAGGAAAATTTATGAAATAAATTGAAAAATTCTTCTGAAATTGAGCACAGAACATAATCTGAAAGTAGAACATATCTATTACCTTATCATTAAGTTAACAGGGTCAAAATTTCTCTCTATATCCATCTATTTTAGATTTCAAAGAGGCATTAATATTGTTATCATCAACTATCAAATTGTTTTTCTTATTATAATTATTATTGAAATTAACTGCTATTTTTAATTAGATTCCTGTTTCATTTGGGAATAAAATATGGTTGAAGTAACTTCTAAAGATCTATTCCAAGTAAATGAATAATTAGAAGCAGATAATTTCTTAGATTTTTCACATTATATTTAATTCGAATAATATAACGCTTGTAGTCGAGTCCCACTCCCGGCGTACAACTCGTGGAGTCATATTTTTGTTAATCTTCAAGGTCTATTTTTATAGATAAAACAATTTTCTATATAATGAACTGAAAAGTATATAGTCAATAGTATTAATCTTAATATGATTTGATTATGAGATAGTATACATGTCTTCAACTAAAAAAGATAATGTAAAAGAAAATACCAACCAATTTAAGGAAAACACAGATAGATATTTAGAACAACAAAGACAACAATATAAGGATACAGCATCCAATATCTCTCAAACTACAGAAAAAATTAATGAAAATGTGAATAAATTTCAAGATGATAATAGAAGAATCTTTGAAAAGAATGTAGATA
>JANWKP010000076.1 GCA_025451315.1 Nitrososphaerales archaeon
GAGATGCATGGTGTAGTAGTCTTGGCTGCTACAAATAGAGCTGATATGATTGATCCTGCACTATTACGACCTGGCAGATTTGACAAGATAATTTATGTACCAAATCCAGATATTAAAACAAGAGAGAAAATATTGGAACTCAATGTTCAAGGAAAACCCACAGGTAATGATCTTAACCTCAAAAGGATATCAGAACTAACAGATGGATTTAGCGGAGCTGATGTAGCGGCAGTAGTAAACACTGCAATATCACTTGTACTACATGAATATATTAATAAATATCCTAATCCAGAGGAAGCATCTAAACATACAATGGAAGCTTATGTTACTATGCGTAACTTTGAAGATGCTGTAAGAAAGGTAAGAAGCCAGAGAGATATGAAGCCTGGAATGAAAGATACATTAGTTCATTTTAGATGATATAACTTTTTTAAATGAACTAAAATTTTATTATTTTTCTATGCTAATATCTTTTACAGTATCAAAAGCAGAATATATTTACTTGCAAAAAAAAGAATCTAAAAGGGCAGCTAAAATTTCCTTAATGGCAAATATACATGGATTTTTTTTAACAGTACCATTAAACTCTAATGAGACAGCTTTGAATAGTTTTTTACAGAATAAACGAAATTGGATAACAAAAACATATGAGTATTATAAGAAGTTTAATTCAAATTTTGGAAAGATATATGATGACAAGTTACATATACATTATTTGGGACAAAAATATAGAGTGGAGATAGTTAAAGATATCATAGATAATACAAGAATATCTTCTTCAATTAATAAAATTACCTTTCACGTAACCAATAAAAAAAATTATAAAAAACACATAAAAAATTGGTATTTAAAGCAAACATCTAGCATAATAAACGAGAGAATAAATATTTTTAGTGAACTGATGAATGTCAGGTATACCAAAATAAAAATAAAGGATAATTCTTCGCGTTGGGGTAGCTGTTCAAGTAAAGGAAATTTAAATTTCAGTTTATATTTAATTGCTTTTCCATTGGATATAATTGATTATGTTATCGTTCATGAACTAGCACACTTGAAAGAGTTCAATCATTCTAAAAGATTCTGGGAGATAATTAGCAATATAGATCATGGGTATAAAGAAAAAATTTCTTATTTAAAAAAATATGGCAACTTTGTAATTATATGAAATAATTTTGACATGTTATTTACATATTTACATTATGACAAAAAATTCCTAACTTGTAGAATGTGTATTAATGTTTTTATTATTAGTTTTTGTGCCTTTTCTATACCCATGGGTAAATTCTGCGTCGTATACTTTCGATAACTTGTATTCTATAGGTTCAAGAACATTTCCAACTATTATTAATGCAGTTTTGATTATTTTTTCTTTTTTTGTCTTCTCTGCAATATCTTTCAATTTCCCTTTTATTATTTTTTCATCCTTCCAAGTAGCTCGATAGACCACAGCAGCTGGTGTGTCAGGAGTATATCTTCCTCCTTTTAATAATTCTTCGACAATTTCTTTTATAAGATGGACACTTAGATAAAAAATCATAGTACTTCCATGTTTTGCCAATTCAGAAATTCTCTCTATTTCAGGAACTGGGGTCCTAAATTCAGCCCTGGTAATGATCAACGTTTGAGTGATTCCAGGTAATGTCAATTCTAAGTTCATGGAAGAGGCTGCACCGAATGTTGCAGATATGCCAGGAACTACCTTACAACTGATTCCTTCTTTTTCAAATCTATCAATCTGTTCCCTAATAGTACTAAACAAGGCAGGGTCTCCATCATGAAATCTTATTGCTAATTTTCCTTGTTTAGTAATATCTCTCAGCTGATTAAAGATTTCATCCCTATTTAATAGTGCAGCGTCCTGTAATGTTGCTTCTTTTTTAGCATACTGTAAAATTTCAGGATTTAACAATGATCCCGAGTATATAACAAGATCAGCTTTTTCTAATAATTTTTTTGCTTTAATTGTTATCAACTCTGGATCGCCTGGACCAGATCCAACAAAATAAACAGTGTTACTCTCTATCATTTCTTTTTACTACCATAATAGAAAAATATTTTTGGCTAGGTTGTTTCTTACCTTTGATATCTTTTAAGTGTTTAATCTCAAGGATATTTTCTTTGGTAGATACATCTTGAGCTATGGCTATCTGTGATTCATCACTAAAGCCTGTTTCTGATAACATATCTATAACACTATCAAAATACCTTCCATCTTTTAAAAAAACTATCGTATCTGATGATTTCACTGTGTTTTTTACTTTATTTAAATCATAACAGGCTGGGACAACTGACAAATGTTCATCGCCTTCTACCAAACTTATTTTAGATTCTGCTGCAAAAGCAAATATTGAAGTAATTCCTGGTACGATCTCTATTTCGATATCTTTGTGATTTTTTTTTAATTCTCTATGAATATAAATCCATGTACTATAAAGCGACGGGTCTCCTACAGTTAAGTATAAAGTTTTTTTACCTGTTCTTACCATTTCAGAAATTTCACAAGTATTCTTTTTCCAATATTCTTTAAGGGCATTCTTGTCTTTAATCATGGGAAAAATCAGATTAATGATTTTGGTGGTTTTGTTTAGATATTTAGCAACAATAGATAATGCAATACTTGGTTTATCTGACTTAGAAGTAGGCACAAAAATGACATCAGCCTCTTTAATTAAATTTAAAGCTTTAATAGTTAATAAATCGGGATCCCCTGGACCACAACCAATACAAAATAGTTTCATTTGATCGTTATTGAAAACTGACTAATTTAAATCATAAAATATAATGAAAGGAAATAATGTTATTTCTTTGTTGCAGAAATTACCAAAACTGGATTTCTTGCCAGCAACATTGTACCAGTTTTAGTTCTTCGTCCTTTTGATATTATTATCTGTGTAAAATCAATGTCCTCAAGAAAATTCGATTCATTAACTGTTTTCATAGCTTTAAACATTGTTTCAATCAGGATGGTAGTAATAACCAGTCGTCCACCATTATTTAATTTATTTATAGACCGATTTATTAACTCCTCAGTCCTTCCGGTAGTTCCCCCTATAACGATACCATCTACAAAAGGTAGAGATTCTAGTATATCCATTGCATCTCCTTGCCTTATTTCTGCGTAAACTTTGAATTGTTCAAGATTTTTCTTTGTTAGGCTAACGGCTTGTAAATCCAAATCTACTCCAAAGACTTTTCCCTTCTGACATTGAAGACAAAGTTCCACAGTTATACTACCACTCCCACACCCTATATCAATAACTGAGTTAGTTTCTTTGAGCCTGAGTTTGCTTATTACTATGGAACGAACCTCTTCTTTTGTGATAGGCACTTCCTCTTCTCGTAAAAAAAATTCATCAGGAATGCCAGGTGTTTTATTATCCCAAATTATTTTACTGTTATGTAGCAAGGTTTTGGTGTAATCCTGTATAAGCTAATATCATAAACATGAGTAGGCAGAAAATAAAAGGAAAAATTCCGTTAGTAATAAATTTTCTTTTCTCTGTTTTAGGTACATTGGGTATGATCTTTTTTGATATCCAATAAGAAATGATATAGAAAAGCACACTCGTTATAAAAATAATGCCAATTATAGTTCCTTGATTAGTATCTGGAGAAATACTAAATGCTATAACGACACCTGCAATTATTCCCAATATCGCGCGGATATAGTAAATTTTATCAATGGGTTCCAAATATTAGATTCATTTAATAATACGGGGTTTAATTTCTTCCGGTCTGATTTTGCATGAATTTGTAGTTAATATTTAGCTATTATCATTTAAGTTAACATTGGAGTTATCATCTTTAGAGTTAAGTTATATTGTTAATTATGTAAATTTCAAACTTAAAAGCGGTGGCTACTATGTAAGCCAAATCAATGCTATCACAAAAGATTCTCTAGCATTGAAATTTCATCATTCATCCGAACAAGATATTCTCTTGGCAATATCGACCAAAGGGATGTGGGTCACGAAAATGTTATTCAAACAAGTAGAGGAAAATGATCTCGTCAAAAATGCAAGAAATCAACTTGAAAGAGCCCGTATAATATCAATTCAACAATTGGATTCAGAAAGAATAGCTATTTTGAAATTTGAACATCGTGATAATCAAATCCAATATCTTATTTGTGAATTCTTTGGTCAAGGGAATATAATAATTTGTGATGAATCGATGAAAATAATTTCAATTCTCAACACTTTAGAAGTGAGACACAGAACTTTGCGTTCAGGACTAAAATATGCTCCGCCTCCTTCCTATGGCTCGGATATCTTTAAAATATCAATAGAGGAGTTTAAAACAAAATATCAGAATGAAATTAAAAATCTGGAAATTACAAGATGGTTAGGACGAGTTATCTCATTACCTAAAAAATTTGTTGAAGAAATACTTTTCCGCTCACAAATAAATGAAAACAGGAAAATTAAAGAGATCACTAACAATGAACTAGAAGTAATTTTTACCAATACAAAAAACCTAGTAGATGAGGTAATCTCTGAAACAAAACATTCTCCAATAGTTATTTTAGATGCTGAGAATATTCCTATTGATGCATCTCATGTTGTTTTAAAAAAGATGGAGGATTACAATATAAAACCAGCACCTTCTTTCATGGAGGCATTGGATGAGGTGTTATGTAATGATATTATTACAATTGGAAAGAAAATTCACACAGTAGAACTTGATAAAAGAATTTCTATTCTTGAACACGATCTTCAAGAACAAGATAAGGCAAAACAAAGAGTTTTATCTAAATCTAACGCAATACGAAACCTTGCTGCTGATTTGATGAATATTTCTATTTATGATCCTGTTGCGTTTAACGCTTTACTAAATGAACATTCTTCTAATCTAGTAATAGAAAAGGGCAGAAAATATTTGTATATAGTAGAGGAACAAATTCCATTAGATGAGAACTTGAGAAAAGTTTCATCACTTCTTTATGAAAGAGCAAAGGAAATGGAAAGAGGAAGTGAAACAATCGACAAGGCTAGAATCAAAATATTAGATGAGATGCAAGAATTGAGAAAAAAAACTACCATCGCTGAAACAAAAATTAAATTAAAAGAACAAAAAACAAAAGAATGGTTTGAAAGATATCGGTGGTTTGTTACTTCTAATGGATTACTAGTAATTGGAGGTAGAGATGCCTCTTCAAATTCAGCTATAATTAGAAAACATATGACAGATCAGGATTTGGTTTTTCATGCCGAAATACATGGTTCTCCTTTTTTCTTGATCAAGAATATTGGACTTGATAGTGTAGAAGGCACCTCTTCTACTACGACAAATAATCAAAGCATTCTAGAGACAGCCATCGCTACAGTAACCTTCAGTAGAGGATGGAAAGAAGGTCTATCGAGTGCTGACGCATACTGGGTATATCCAAATCAGGTTAAAAAAGGAGCTCCAACTGGTCAATTTCTTCCAAAAGGATCTTTTGTAATTGAAGGAAAAAGAAATTTTGTCAAGGCATTAGAGTTAAAATTATCGATTGGTGTAACTAAAGATAATGACGGTTATAAATTGATATGTGGACCTGTTGATAGTATAAAATTAAAATCAATAATTTATTTAATTATAGTTCCAGGAGGGATAGACCCTATGAATGCTGCAAAAAAAATAAAATCAGAATTAATTACAAATTCACAAAATATGGATGATGATTTAACAGAATTTTTAAAAAGAATGTCCTTGGATGATGTAATTAGAATTCTACCTTCTGGTAAAATCAAGATAACATCATCAGCGAAAGGTACACTTTACGGCAATTTGTAATAATTTTTTTGGAGTAAACTAATTAAGTTCGATAATACAAATGATGGATGTGGGAACCAATCTAGGTAGTAAACATAGGGATGCAAATATGACAACTAGGGTACTAGTAAGAGATGTCATGAACAGTCCCATTATTTCATCTTCTCCTGACTCTAACATTAAAGAAATTGCGGAAAAAATGAAATCAGAAAAGATTGGTAGTATTATTATATTTAAGGAACAAGAACCTGTAGGTATAGTTACTGATTGGGATATTGTTACAGATGGATTTTCACGAGATGTACCCCCAAGTTCAATTACTTCTTCAGAAATTATGAAAAAACTATATACCATCGAAGGAGAAGCTACCATAACAGAAGCTGCTAGACTGTTAAGAAAACATAACATAAAACGACTTGGAGTAGTTTATAAAAACCGATTAGTGGGTATTATATCCTCATCGGATGTGATAGCTGTTACACCTGAGTTGATAGATGTCGTTTCCGAAAAATCGGCCTTAATTCGAGGCGAGACTGGTCGTCCCCAAGGACACATTTCGGGCTATTGTGATGAATGTGGAGAATGGTCAGATCTGTTATTACATAATGATGGAACATTTACTTGTGAAGAATGCAGAGGAGAATCTGCACTACCATAAACAAATAAATAAATAATTTTATTATTTGGTTTAATTTTGCTATTACTTATTTAGTCAAATATCCTTGAAAAGGTGTAATTACCAACTATCCATTGTAATTTCATTGTCTACTTGAGTTTTACTCTGTTACCAAATTGACTATATGTTTCATTATTTTATTTTATTGCATTACTAAAGTTCAAATGAATTGATGAAAGTAGTATATTTTTTGTATTATATTCAATGCGTATAAATAGTAAGTGAAAATTTCTGTAGAAAGTACAACTAGAACAAATTATTTTTTGTTACTATAGTTATGTTATCGATTATTGTAAGTTAAGACTTCATATTAAGTTTCTCGAAGAGTATTAATAATATTATTAACATGTTAAATATTTTATAAACATAATGTTAAGGTTTTTTATAGTATAACAATACTAACAGCAATAGTAAGAAATAATCAATAAAAAATTGCCATTATTAATATTAATCATAATATAATGAAAGTTATGTGTTAACACCTTCTTACAATGCGATTTCACTATATCCAAGCTTAACCATTATTTTTGTTGAAATATTCATGTTTCAAATTGAATATTATTTTCCATTTTCTGTAATGAAGCCTATTTGCATAATCAAAAATGATTTCAGATATAATTCATCTGAACCAATCGGTGGTAACTAAAATTGAGCAAAAGTCCTATTAATAATAACTTTATAAAAATTCTTTTAATCCCTTCTATTTTCATTGTTCTATCTCTTTTAGAATTTTCATGTGTAGATGTGATACTTGGAGAAGAGGTGATAACTACCATCCCAGTAGGTGACAATCTTGGATTTCAAGATAATGATAATATTGAATTTGGAACAAATTTGACCTCAACAATTCCCAACATAGAGATTCCTTTAATGCCACTTTCGTTAACACAGTTAACGATGGGTTATGTAACCAACGATACTAACATTAATATGAAATCATCTAACAAAGAGACAGACCTTGTTAACCATATAAATAACAATCAGTACAACGTAAAAGATACTTTAACTAGGTCAGGTAATAACTCTAGTAACAAACTAGATCATGTATCGGTTAAAGAACCCGAAAAAATAGTGATACAACATAACCCAGAAACAGATGATATTGTTACTGATCCAACCTCTAACACCTCAATATTGCAAGTTTTACAATCTCTGGCCTTTGACTGTGATACATGCTTTGCACGAGAGAGTGATGGCGGAACATTACCTAAACCACGTGTTGATGATTTGGAAGATTACTTGGGCGATCCAGATAATATTGTACCAATAGGTGCTGACCCAGATATTAACAGCATACCAGAATTATGCGCTGCGATAGTGGCGGCGGTTGGTACGGCCGATGCGGTTTCTGAACAAGATATAAGAGATCTTTTAGATGATGCTCTAGATAACCCACCTGGAGGCCAAGTTCAACAAGTAATTGACTGTTTAGTTCTTGCTGGTTTGATAACTGAACCACAAATCATAATAAATACATCGATAGATAGTGCAGAGGATGGAAACGGAGTTCCAGTAGGAAACGAAAGTTCAACCACCACGTCTGATTCTATTACTTTTACATTTTCTGCTGTAAATAATTCAACAAATGCCGACTTTTTCTGTTCTATAGACGGTGGCGAA
>JANWKP010000077.1 GCA_025451315.1 Nitrososphaerales archaeon
CAAAGCCAAATCAAGAGAAACGTCAAAGAATAAAAGACATAGTAGAGAAACATAGGTAACACACCCAATAATAACAATGAAATTTAATAAAATCAAATCATTAAGATCTTACCCCTTGGAGATGATACAATATGGCGTCATTTTATCTTTTTAAAATATCTTTTATGTATTTTATCAATAATCCAGTTTTGGAATATCTCGATATCCTTGTCTATGAATAACCATGAATTTTCAATTTTTGTTGCTGTGTTGATAATATCTAAATACCTTTTGTCTAGTTCATAGACATTTCTGGCATATATAGATTTAGAAAAATAATTTATGTTTGAAATACAGGTTCTGCAAAGAAACAGGCTTGATGATTATATCTTATTGCCTCAAATATCTTAGATTCACTTCCAGGCTGCACTGTTAAAAGAATGTGATACAAGACATATCCAGAGGGTTTCAGGTTAGAATACGGTGCTAAAATTAAGAACATTCCTTGTGATTAAGTTATCTGGCCTTCTTTTTATTGTCTTAGTTGTTACTCTGGTGTGTTTAGCCATTTGCTCAACTCTTGCTATAGGATCTTTGACCAAACGGTAGATTATCTTTCAATCTGTTTCTGTTAGTTTTTCAGACCAATATCGAGTTTTATTGGTTCTTGGATACCTAAAACTGTCAAACCATCAATCAACCTTTTTAACATCTGAACTTTTTGCTCTATGTTCTCTTTAATTAATAACCCAAAAGAGTGGATCTGTCCAACACAAATATAAGGTTCGCTAACATAACCGTCCAAACTTAATTTATTTTGTAATTCTAAAATCATGAATTTTATATTAGACAATTTACGTTATGTACTAGAATCTATGACCACAGTGATATCTATGAAGTCCAAAGATGGAATTATTTTAGCAAGTGACAGCCAAGGCACATCGTTAAAGGTCAAAACCACTATAAAAAAACTTTTCAAAATTAGTAGTCATGCAGGTATCGGTACCTCAGGTGATAGTTCCCAAATTGAATTATTTGCTGATGAACTTAAACGCTACTTTCAGAATGAAATTGATTTGGAATCGGGGTTTAGAGATCAAATGTACAGTATTTTGATGAATTTACATCGAATACACAATTATAACCATTCATTATTGTGTGGATATAATGGAGCAAGATTGTTCTTTGCTCCTGTCGCAATAGCAGCTGTGAAGTCGAAGAAAGGGGATTCTTATCTTTATCGTATGGGTTTTGGAACAATGGGGAAAAATAATGAGGTGTCTCCATTTCTATATAAGGTAAACAATGATTATGTGTCAATAGGTTCGGGTGCCGCTTATGCTCGATTGGTTATTGCACAACAAGACCGACTTTATTCCACAATAAATATGAAATTGTCTAATTTATCCACGGAAACCATTGTCGGGATAGCAGGATATATTCTTAATGAAGTGAAGCAATTGGATCTAGAGACAGGGGGCAAAACTCAGGTTGCAATAGTAAACCATGATGGTTTTAGGGAACTTTCACATAATGAGCAAACCAAATGCCATCAAATCATGACTGATAATCTATTTTCGTTTTTGAATGAATATTTTTCTGCTAACGAAAAAGCAAGTAAAATTATTAAACACTTTTTTCCATATGAGTAACGTAAACCAGATTAATAATTTTGTCGGATTACAGAAAGTTACTCTTTCTCTTTTTGACGGACAATATTTTAGAAAATTCTCGCATTCTCTTGCTGTCGGATGATTAGAAGGTTTATATCTTAAAATCTGTTTTCGCCTGTCTTTTAACCCCATTAATACATTCATGTAATTTTCTATTTTAGAATTCATTATTAAAGTTGGGAGTCATTAAAATGTCATACCGATTCTTATTTAGAGAAATGTATTCGCAAAGCGTATTGCAAATGTAGATATTTTTACATACCCATGTTTTTTTGAATCCTAATTTCAACTTATCAAACGTTTATAAGAATATAAAAGTTTTAACTGATTTATCATTTAAGGAATATTATTCTAAAAAAAATATTTCTTAGTTATCTTAACCTACGTATGGTATAATATAGTTCTCTTTAATAATGGATATTGAAAAATCACGTTTAATTTTGGATACATAGACTTTTTTAATATATATATCATCATGAATAGAAGAAATCCCAACCTATTCAATACATTAATCCAAACAAAATAACCCAACCTCTCCTACATTCGCTCTTTCTTCTTCCTTATTCGAAATGTATATCTTTACTGTTATCCATTTTTCTTAATTATTATAATAATAGTATCAAATTGATATCTTGAATCTTGCTTATTGTAATATATTTGATTCTAGTGAGTGGAACTATCTTTTATGGCGATTTGAATCAAAATGGTGACAGAGTACATCATTGGTCATTTAACTATATAAAAAACCAATAAAATATTAAATAAAAGGAAATTTCAAGTTAGTAATTCCTCTATTACATATATAGTGGGGATTTTGGGTCAGTGATGCTTTAGTATGATGATGACTGTGGGTCAGTACTACTACCATCATCATTTCCTTCATATCTATCATAACATGACTCTTTATCATTTACATCACAGTAACGATTGCCGTAGCATCCATCAGACTCTTTCGAGCAATCATACACAGAACCTGAATCAGATTGTGAGACTCCTTTTGCAAAAGCTATATTGCTTGATGGTACATAAATTGTTGCCACAGAAGCTATTATCCCTAAAATCATGGTAATGCCAATGATTGGCAAAATATGATATTCCATAGAATAAATAAACGTAAGATATATATAAACATATTTTCGAATGTTTTCGAAACGATGTATGATAACTTTATAAAATTATATCACAAATTGAATAATTTATAAAGCACATTTTAATATGAACTGAATTATTATGATGTTATAAAAGGTCATGGCTTAAAGGGTATTACCCATTCCTGGTTGACTATATATAATTAATAAAATAATAAAAGGCATAGATATTGCAATAAAGCCCTTTGACGCAAAACAAGACATTATGTTTTATTTATTAGAAAAGAGAAATTCTTGAAGATTCTTTAGCTATGTGATGCATACGATGTAAATTAAAGGTATCTGGTGATTATCTTGAATGGTAACTGTATTTATCAATTTAAATTACACTATTCTGATGGAGCACAGTAATAGTACAGAATTGCAAGGATTCGACAAACTCAAACACTGATCATATGAATCACATTCACCATATACATTAAATAATTAAAACGTCCTCCCAATGCTTCTTGTGGTTTAGGCCAAGTTCATGCATGAGCAATATTTCCTAAATGGATGCTAAAAACTGTCATTCATCTCTCAATATGCTTAAAGCAGCATATCGGTAACGATGGCTCTGTTCACTTAACGACTTAGCTCCATTTTATGATACTCAACAAATTACCATAGCCAATTCCGTACATGCTTCAATTCGCAGTTCTTTAATCTGCATGGAAAGTAGTCAAAGTTCTCGGTTCTGTCCTTGATATATTGGATAGTTCTTTCCATAATACTTTTCTCTCTAGAGGAATGTAGATGATGCTCTAGTTCTAGAAATTTGCAGGCTCGTTGGTACCAAGTACCGCCATCCGTGGAAATCAGATATTTTTCATCATCTTTGATAATGCCTGGTAGGAAGTGTTCTGCTACAAACAAATTTCTCTCTTGGTGGATATAGGTAGTACAAGAATTTACCTGTTTTTTGACTCAATAGCAACCCAGAGCCACATAAATTCCGAGCTAACCTTTATCAATGTTTCATCAACGATGTATTCATCAATTTTCTTTCTTTTTGATAATAACCTCTGTGGTTGATACTTTTGAATCCAATCTCTTATTGCAATATGACTTCTTTTGACAAATCTGGATAGTGCTCTGAAAATTTTCCTTAATGAAAGACCGTCAAAATACAGATTAACTGCATATAGGATATCCTCCAGTCTGGTTCTAATTTTTGTTAGGTAAATCATAAACGATAAGTGTAATTGAAAGCTATATCTTTTTCGTTAACTTTATAGAACTATGGATAAACAGTTAACAACATAAATATTATTAGCAAGTGGTTTGATAAATAGATAATGTTAACATTATCCTGTAAAGATGTAGGTGTAGATTGTGATCATGTATGTAAAGGAGAAACTGAAGAGGATCTAATGGAAAAAGCAAAACAGCATGCAATACAAGATAATCATTTTAGCGAAGAAGAAATATCAAGACCTGAAATACAAAATAAAATAAAATCTTTTATTAAAAGAACCTAATTTTAAAATACTACTTCTAAAAATAGACCGTTCTTTTTTATTTTTTACAGCCCAAAAGTCTAGAACAGGAGATTATAATAGTATTATAAGAATAAAGTATTGCAAAACATCTTTAAATTACTAGATGTAATAGTAAATGATCTATATATTAATAGACTTTTTATTTTATGTTAATTGGCTCAAGAAATAAAAAAATATGGAATTTAAAAAGAATGGGAAGGATAGAGAAAATAGTTTAATCACCTTGTGTAATATATTATGAATCTTCATAAACTTGAGACTATAGGTCTACTAATGAAGAATAACACTTGACAAAATAAGGGAGATGAGTTTTGGTTCTACAACAAATTGTCTGAATTGAGATTATCTATCAATTCCTATTTGAGAGAATTCTATAATGGAGAAAGAAGAAAATAAGGAAATAACAACAAGCATTTTACATTTAAAGTATGAACTTTAATTCTTGAATATGATTGATTGACAGTCATAAAATAAATATTTAGAAAGAACCGTGCTAATTTTAATGTAAAGAAATTCAAACGTCAATAACCATAGTGTTGATAGCAAAGATATTATATTAGTTTTAAGATTGCTGGGGTTATACGAATACAGTTGAATACCTGTAAGAAATCATGGACCTTATCTGAAACAGTCTCAAAGTTACGATGACGAACAATTCGATAAAGTCCCTCAGCAAGTTAAACAACTATTGTAGACACTTATCTGATTGCAGCTAATGACTGATGATTTTACTAACATTCAACATCAAAATATAAATACACCTCATTCGATTACAAAATCCGAAAGGAGCGAAGAACCGCCGACAAGACGTTCTCGTGATCTTTGTGAGAATGTTATGATATGAATTTATTTTGATAGATATTCAAATATGTTGTGGGCCCAAGAAAGTTTGAATGCGGTAGGTAAAAGGATTCAATGATCTTTTCTAATTCTTTAAATAATAAATGTCAAATACAAAATTTTGAAATTGACCTTGATTGCAG
>JANWKP010000078.1 GCA_025451315.1 Nitrososphaerales archaeon
ATATCTCAATCTTTATTATTTATAATATGACCTATAAGAGGGTGACTCCAGAAGAGAACCATTGCTTAACATGTCTAATACAAAGGTGTGAAAATTATTATCTAACGGAGGAGTCCATAGAAACAATAAACAAGATATTGTATAAAGATATTTCTGGAAGAACATATATAACTACAAAAAGAAACTAGATGACAAAGAAATAATTAATTATTTTAGAAATATATTTATACAATTAATAGCGGTTCATTACATATTATGTTTTCCTTTAAAACAGAACAAAAAGGATCGGATATGTCAGTTAGGATGGGAAATGACATTACAGATTATATCAATTTTATATTCCCAGAAATAGGTTTCAAAGAAAAAGAAAAGCCCATTTTGTACTTAATTAAAAGTTGTGAAAATTACGATCTTGATGAGAGGGAATCGATTAGATCGGTTAACAAGGTTTTAGGAGACAAGAGTATATCCAGAAGAACATATTACAACTATAAGAAAAAATTGTATGACAACCGAATTTTTGATTTGCTAAAAATTAGTTGTTATAATACAAACGGTGTAAAGTTGTTTATATTAGATAGTATTTTAAATGATTCGGAACAAACTAATAAAGCAGACAAATTAATAGGTGAACAATTTCCAAAACGAAAACAAGTTCTTGAAGATGAAGAAAAACAAAAAGAGGAATTAAACAGTGCTATGAATAAAACTCAATCTGATATAAGCAAATTTAAAGAAGTAGAAACAAGACAATCACCTAAAGATTCGACTTTACCTTCAAATCATACAGTAAAAGTAGAGTTTGTCAAGTGTGGAAAAGAATTTTGTTTGCAATGTCCACATGGACCATATTACTATGCATATTGGAGAGATACCATAACTAAAAAATTAAAGAAAAAATATCTTGGGATCATAGATCCAAGAAAATGAATCATTTAACAATTACAACATCTTATATCAGTTCAATTGAATTATACGCATTATTCAATTAAACAGTCTGATATTTGCACTTTTTCAAAAATCTTATGTAATAAAGTAGCCGTTACCTTTCAAACATAAATATTCTATTAGTTAGAGAATCTGGTCCTATACTACCTATTCAAAATTAGCCATTGGTTTCAGGTTCACTATAGATCTAATTTTTTCAACGTCAAAGCCCGTAATTGTCAGTGTGTCTTCAAGTTTCTTCAATAGTGTTTCTTTATATTTTTGAACGTTTAGATTATCTGAAGTAGGTATCGTAGTTGAAAAGTTACCATTAGTATCTTTATCTTTGGAAATTGTTTCAAACCAAAAGATTTCTTCTCCTTGGACTTTATCCAATAATCTACCCAGTCGTCCTTGTCTTGCGCTTTGTTTATAGTGTTCTGGATTAAATTTTAGTTTTTGAGTAAACTTTAGCTCTTTATCAATCCTTTCTTTTGATTTGCTAATAACATTTTCTAACTCAAACACTGCTTCTTTAAGTAAATTGGGTATTGTTTCAAATCTTTTCTCTGGCCTTTTTATAATTTCAGTTAAAATCCTATAAAACCATCGTCTTACCCACAATGGGTTTGATCTTGCTAGCCCGTCTAACCCTTTTATTATGAGATCTTCGTTTTGTTTACCTGACCATCCTACAAAATAATTCATCTTGCCATAATATATTGAATTTACAAAGACATTCTTAATTTCAACTGTAATTCCTAGTTCTTTTTTACAGTACTCGATGAACTGGTTAATCTGTTCAATATCTGATTTTTCATGTCTTTTATCATTTATTTTGACAAATATAGAATCAGTAAATCCAAACACTATATCAAAGTTAAATGGATCCTGTTGGGCCAAAAACTCCATTTGTTTATGAATTCGTCTTCCTTCAGCGGTTATACATTCAGCTACTTTATAATTTGAATAATCAAAAAATTCATTACCAAATAATCCATAGCCAACATTTGCAAATACTTTAGCAGCTAATTGTTGCATATTATATTCATCTAAAAGTAACTTGTCTGGATTTGGTTTGGATTTTTCTTCTTTTAATAACCTTTGATATTTTTCACGATCTGATAATACACCTTGTAATATCAAAGGCAAGGCTCCTTTTCTTTTTTGGCAAAACCAAATCCTAGAAACTCGTCGGTTAATTTTTTCCCCTTCTAGATACTCATTTATCAAATCAATTGTATTTTGATCTAACTGTGCAGTAGGATCATCTTCACAACAATTACAGTTTAAAGTATCAAATGAAGAATTGTTTTTTATTATGATATTACCGTACATTCCCTTAACATCCAGTTCAATAATGTTTGAATTAATGAAGAAACCTTTTTTAGGAATAGTGTGATGTCCACCCCCATATTCTTGTTTTTCTAGTTTGTATTTTGGAGTATGTTCAACTGTAATTTCTCTTCTAGAAATCATCTTGTTATACTTATTTTCATACCATTTACTAAAATCCGTATTACAAACTTTATAATAGTCCATTTCTGCATATGATGAAAATTTACCCATTAATCGGAGTACGAAACAGTCTTTATATTGAGCAAGAAGCATTACAAGCTCAGCATCTCTTATTACATACTTTTTTTGTTCTTTTATTGGTAAATCTGATATATTTATAGACCCTGCATTCATGTTACCGTACTTTGATATTCCTAATAATGCAGAGCTTACATTTTCTAGGCTCGGGGTTGTATATTTTCCTTCAAATACATTATTTTGGATTGCTTTATTACCAAAAACCTTGAACAGATCAATATGCTTTTTGGTAGAACCTTTTTTTAGGGCAATATGTCTTCCTTTGTAGCCTATTTCAAATGGTGAATCCAAATTATAGTATAAACACCTTTGATGTAATATGAAAAAGTCTGAATCTGTTCCCCTAATCCTTTTACCAGTTTTTTCATCATATACTGCGATACCTGTCGTATACCATCCAAGAGTGCGATCAAATTGATTAAAAATATATAAAGAATCTATAAGCAATGCCCTCTCAGGATTAGGGAATTTAGATTTATCATAATCTGAAAGATGCAGCACAATTCTTTCACCCCAATTTGTACAGAAGGCTACTTCATATATCTTCGTCTTACTATGTTGATATTTACCTTTGTAAGGAATCCATTCTATATCAATACTAGCAGAGTATTTGACTTCTTTTCTGTCACTTTTTATTACATTTATTTCATTAACCTGTGAATTAGGCTTATCAATTCCTAATAGTTTCATAAATTGTCTCACTCGACATTAGAATCAGATGTAGAAGGATTGTCTTCGTTTGATTGTTGTACTTTTGAACCTAGTATTTTATGGATTGTTTCATTCGTAAAAACTTCGGCGTTAGGAGGATATTTTAATTGGATATGCGATTTTAATTCAGAACGATCGGATTCTTGTGAGTTGTCAGATTTTGTTTTTGTTCTTAGGTTTTCTGATTCTAGGATTTGAGAAGAATTTTCACTAAATGTATGTGATGAATGTGACGTATGTGATGAAGATTTTTCGTTTTTGTTTAGTGATTCTATACTGTTTTCATCCTTGTTCTCCTTCTCTAAACTTGTGATAGCCCCAGTTGCCTCTGCTAGATTATTGCTCTTAGGGTTATCAACATCACTAATTATCGACTTGAGTGTTAATTTGTCATTTTTTTCTTTGTATACATTTATCCCGTCATCTTTTGAAACTATATTATCCTTATTGATTGGAATAATTCCTTTTGACAGTAATTTATTTTCCTCATCACATTCATCACATTCATCACATTGTTTAACCATTTGATTAGGATATTCTGGAATGACCTGAGTTTTCTGTTTCTCTGAATCTAGAGTGATTTTGTCAATGATCGCGTGGTTAGCTTCCTTCTTGTAATCTATATTTGGTTCACTTAATTTATCATAATGTTCTTCGTTCACTTTTTTCCATCTTACTGTCATTGGTTTTTCTTGAATAATTTGTATACAAGTGTCGTCGTTTCTCAATAGAATTAGAATTTGTTTGAGTTGATAACTGTTGTTTAATTTTAGAGTATCTGTAGTCTTGTTTTTAAATTTCCCTTGTCCAAGTAAGTAATACTTGGTATCCTGATCTCTTACAGAGGCTTCTATTGCGGCATTTGTAAGAAGAATTGGTAAACCCTCTTTCTCTTTAACAATTTCTTTGATTTTTGAATAAGCTATATCTCTGGGATGTGTCGCTAGTCTAGTGGCCCAATTAAAATACTCTAACTGTTTATTATAAAACATCATTGCTTCTTCAGCATCATCTAAATCGGCTGTGTTCTTTAATTTCAATTTGGCTATAGCTACAGTGATCCGAATTAGAGAATCAAATTTTCTTGGAAGACCTGAAATTCCAGAGTATCCCATATTGATATAAAACTCCTTTAATAATGAATATGCATCATTAGTCAGTACTGGTTTAAATGTACGAGCATATGCAATGTATTTTTTGATAAATTCTTCATTTCCTTCGTATAAGCCGGCTTTATAATTTTCACATACTTTTTTCTTTTCTTCTACATATTTTTGAAGGTACTCTGGATCCTTATTTTCACGTAATACAAATATCAAATCGAACCTATCAATTATTTGAGATAGAGTGGGAAACTCTGCAAAATTAGCTACTTCTTCATTTTCCCATTTGTTGTTTATAGGATTAGCTGATGCAATAATAGATGGATGTGCTTCAATGGTGGTTGTAAAGCCGTACTTGGCTATTGGAAATCCATTTTCTTCCATGCAGTCTAAGAGATGTTTGTGTTCTGATATAGGGAGCTGACCCAGTTCATTGATACAGCATAAAGCATTCTTGGCTAGTACAATAGGACCAAACCTAAGCGTGTACGTTCCACCATCCTCTTTACTTACCTGTGAAGTTAAACTAAGTCCGGTTGAACTCTGTCCTCCTGCATACTGAGAATTAGGAACCAACTTTGCAACTTTTTGTAAGATACCGGTCTTTGCAAGTCCCGGATCTCCTATCAACAGAGCATTAAGTCTTAATCTCTTTGGAAGTCTATTCTCTATGTTCCTAAGTCCAGCATTGGCAGAGACTAATAACATTCCCTTCTTAACAATCTCTAAACCAATAATTTCGGGTGCAAATAGCTTCGTCAGCTCATCTACAACATTTTTATCTTGATTTTCTATGCCTAGTTTCCAGTTTTCTAGGTCCAATTTATCCTTGTCAGTAAGGATAAAATCATCTCTTTTTTCATATTCTAATGAATCTGCAAATAACACTGTTTCTAGTTTGTTATGTGGATTATCGTTTTTTCTTATTACATGAACATGACCTACTATCTTTACAACTTCTCCTGCTGTAACATCATATGTGTTTTTTTCAAAGACTTTGACTGATAGTCTTTCAATTTCGCTAAAAGTTTCTAAATCCTGTAATTCCAAGTCTACTACAGAAACGTATTTTGGGATAACAGATAACGAGGTACCGGAATTTTGTCCTTTCGGACATAACATACATCTACCCGTATCTTTAGACGGTAGTCTAAAAATGGGTTGTTCAAAGTCGATCTTTGCATCATACCCGCAGTCAGAACATCTCCACTCTACGGATGATATCATGTTGTAAACCGGTGTTAGCCCAATGATTGTCCCTTTTACCTCTACAAAACCTGATTTTTCTCTCTTTGCTTGTCCCACTGATAATTCTCTTGGAACTGCGGATTCTTTTTTTTCATCCGGATTCTTTTTATGGTAAATATCGTTATTCCACAATGTTTTAAGATTGTTAACAATATCATTTGCAAGCTGCTTATCATAATCTTTTAGATTAGCAATCAGATCTGCAAGAGTAGGTGCTCCTGTTATTGGTTGTCCGGCATAACCATCTTTATAAGTATACTTTAATGTAGTTATCCTATTTTTTTTCTCAGTGTCCTTAGATCCATCACATATTTTTTCTATTATTTGTTTAGCTGATTCTTCAGATATATGAGAATAAAATGTCATTCCAGAAAAAGCAAGTACAAAATTGTTTCTATCGTGTTCTATATAATAAGGTAAAAGATAATCAACAGAAGCTTGAATTGTTTGAGGCGAGAGATCATAAAATTTTATGTTTGTGAGCTGACGATTCTTGACCTTTTCACTTTCATTTACATTTTCTTTATTTTTGTTCTCATGGTAGTCGTCTTTTAAACAATCTTTAAAAAGTTCTACGAAGATTGTGTATAAATCATCGCAGAGTAATATTTTATCTGTTCTGCCAACCCAAGAATAATTGAATTTTTTGTCATCTCTATGAGTTGATGGAGGTAATGTACACAGATGTTTGTCTGTAAATATTTCAAAAACACTATCTATTTTGCAATCTTCTTTAAGTATTGTCGTATTTTGATTATGTGAAAGCCACCAAATATGATAACCCCATGGTTTTCTTGTCTTTGTGACAAATGTAAACATCTTTAAAACATTGAGAATCGTATATTCTGAGAACTCCTTTTCTGATATATTCCAAGAATCAACAAAAATACTATGGAACTTTGATACTAGTTTTACGTGGCCAGCTAACTGAGACATAGGTGTATTGACAAGAGTAAATGCTTTTTCAGAATCAATATCTAGTACTTTAAGATACAGATCTTGACCTTGATCTTTGATATGTGTTTTACCTAACGTTGAAGCTATATTATGAAATTTTGAACAAACACTTGGATCATTAAAATCCTTGTCATTCCAGTAGTTTGGATTTTCATAAATTGGAGTCCAATTATCGATCGCTGGAGTACCATTCTCTGAAAGGGGTACTAATTTAAAACCTGATTTACGCAGCTCAACCAATTCCTTTGAAATGATTCGCTTCTTCTGATTAGTATTATTTGATGAAAAAGACATCTTTTAATGAGTTTCCAAAATTATTCTATCGTGGCAATGGCACTGGCATCGAATTTGAATACCTGTCAATTTGTTTGTGTAAATTGTTTTGCAATTGTTACATCTCAAAGGACATTTATTAATCAATAGTTCTAATACTGGTGGAGTTGGAATTGATCGATTCTCTTCATAAAGTTTAATTTCATGTTTATCGTTATTATTAATGGTTACTTCCTTTTTATTCTCCATTTTTTACACCTTTAATTTTTTGATGATGATTTTGTCGTTTTCTCTGTTGATTTCGACAAAGTCGCCTTTCTCTATAGATAGCTCTTCTAGATAGCCCTTTGGGAGTATTGCACCAAAAGATGCCTTACTCAGTTGGAATATTTTATGAATTTTGGTCATATGTATAATCAAATTAAACACATTTATAGGCATATACTTAACTTACTATTACTAACTTATGCCTAAAGATAAAAATAGTAATAAAATCAATATGATAAAAATTACCATTAGTGACATCTTAGAAGGCGAAGATCCAGATAGTATTTTATGTCGAGACATATTTCGGTTCATAATTGAATTATGTAAGAATAAAAATATCAGAGACCCGAGAGATTATTTTGCCCAATCTGAATTCAAGATTAGAATGTTAGTTAATTGGTTATTAGAAAATAATCGAGAACTACGTGTCGAATTTTATAAATCAAGGATTAAAAAGTCCTATCAAGCACACTCAAAAACCACTTTTGTTATGGGTCGAGTAAATGCACTTTTAGAGTTAAATTTGTTAGAAAGTATAGGGCAAATACCATCATTAAAGACTGGAGAAACTGAAGGATTTAGATTAAGTTATCCCGGATTTATTGTTGCAGCTCTTTTAGAGTTTGATATCGTTCAAAAAGGTTCAAGCGAATATAAGCTTGCTTTAGAGAGACTCATAAGCTCTTGGATAAGTTACATTCCTCCGTGTGTAAAGCATCCTAGGAATATTCATTATCATTTTCTAATAAATTTCATTACAAACTGTGTTGAAGATTATGATGACATACTATCAGATTTTCTTAAGTATGTAAGGGAACGCGCATCGGACCTAGTTTTTAATTTTAGCGTTTTAAGATATAAATTGAACAATTCAATTTTCAAAAAACTATTAGCAAGTAAAGAATTTAGAGACTTCTACTACAAGAAATTAAATACCCCTAGTGAAAACATAATTGATACAAATAATTTCCGAAATTTATTTCAGTCACAATTTAAATTGGATGTGGAATCGGAAATAGAAAGGATTTCATCAAGCATTTTGAACTTTAATGAATTTAATATCAAAGACTTTCAATGGAGAAGAAGACCACAAACTCAAAATAAATCACGGCGACAGCCAATGGAAGGAGATAGCGATATGGATGTATTCAAAGAGATTGTTTTTAATTATCAAGTGAGAAACGAATGGGAACGTATGAGAAGCGAAAATCTATCTAATAATGATAAAATTACTATTGTCGTTAAATGTGAAAGTTGTGGTCAAATATTTCCATATCCAATAATAGTCGATACAGAAAATTTTGATTCTTTATTTTGTAGACACTGTAATCATCCTAGACTAAAACCTTATGAGTTTGAAAATGATTCAAATAGCCTATATCTCAAGGAATTTCTCTCGAGGTTTAATGTAGTATGAAGAATAAACCTATAGGGTTTGCTTAGTATCAACATTTTTTAATCTACAGTGTAGTTAAAGTTGGGAAATCCAACTATTATAGTTAGGCTGTTAATACATTTGAAAAAGAATCTCATTCTTAGTTTAGAAGGAGAATCCAATTAATTGAATGTCCCTGATTCAATTAATTGCTTTTTTATTGTCTGTTTACCCAGACAATTAACTGAAGAAAAGGTTTGAACTAGACTTTTTAAAAAGCGTCCATTTCTTTAAACCTTGCTTCTAATTCAACCATCTTGTTATTTTCTTCTTCCTTAATCTCATCAATTACTTCAAAAAAGTCTGTGAATTCAATCATAAATAATTAAATTATCCGCTAAAGGAAACCCGTAATGGTTTCTAGGGATATCGTTGTATAAGGTAATAATAATTTCCCAACAATTCTTCAGCTTTTAGAAAAAAAATAGAATCCATCTTTTAGACTCGATATAGTCTGAAGCCCACCGGCTATATGAATAACTTTAATCTAGATTATCTAAAAATTAGAAATATATAAGTCCATTAAAAGTAATACAGTTTTTTAATTGCAATTAGTATTGTCATGATATGACTTGGCCCAAGGGATATAATCCACCTCAATCGAAGGACAAGACATCATACGACAATTGGTATGAACAAGTAGTTTGCAAAAATTGTAATAAGAGTAATCCATCAAACTCAAGATTCTGTAATCAATGCGGAGCCAAATTTCCTATCATATGTTATAATTGTGGAAATACCGGTAATCTCTCTGATGCGTCTTTTTGCAATGATTGTGGGTCAAAACTATCTGCCGAAGCTAAAGTGAATTTGCAAACAGAATCACTAGCTCTAAAATTAGTGAATCAAAATGAAAACAGCAATTACCAATACCAACAATATACATTGCCTGAGCATAATATAAGAATTAGATATCCTGATGAATGGGAAAAAATTGACAAAGAGAAATTAATCCAATTATTGCAGAATCCGACACCAAAGGAAGGCGCGAGTCAAATAATTGTGGTGTTCAGGTCTCCTGAAGAAAATCCTTCAGATAGTTTTTTAGAAATGCTCAGTATCTCAAAACAAGACCATATTACTAAGATATCCCTTGAGAATTATGTGAAATTGAATTTAAATGATTTACAAATTTCCCATGAGGATTTTTCTTTATTGGAAAATGTGAAAACTAGATTGGCTGGAGAGGAGGCAATCCGACTTGTATATGATAGCGATGGAAAAAGATCTCTAGTTATTTTCACTCAATTGGGTAGCACATTCTATTTCATAACATTTATGTCAGAAATTACAAAATATCAAGAATATATATCCATA
>JANWKP010000079.1 GCA_025451315.1 Nitrososphaerales archaeon
AATTATTTATAGTCATGTAGTTAGAGTTAAGATAGCTTGAGCTATATCACCTTTAGAATCAGTCAAGGCTTGAACTGCTTTTTCTTTTGATACATTGGCTTGTTGCATCACTAAGATTATGTCCTCTTCCTTTAACGATGGTGTATCTCTTTGTTTTTCTTCTATGTCTGTAGCAATAATTTGGAAAATTGTATTATCTTTTCCTTTCATTTCAACGACTTGCGGTTTTATTAGATACATTTCTTTAGTCTCAGTCTTTATTATTACCTCTTCAATTCCTTCCATCTCATTCATATCTAGACCCATTTTTCCAAGCATTCTTCTCATTTCTCTATTTCCCCCACGCATCATTATCTATTACCTAAGATCATTGATTGTTTCTACTTTTTATTCCTTCTCTAATTTTTACTGCTACACCGTAATCAAATTTTTTCATTAGCTTGTTTCCACAAACCGCTTTTCCGACTGCTAACACTTCATATCTACTATTAATGACTACTACATCAGATCCATTATTAACATTTTTTCCACACCACTTTACATGTTTACAGAATAATGATCTACCTTCACTAATGAATGGTATTACATCATCTTCTGCAATGATACAATTCTCTACGAATTGTGTGTATTTTACCATCATTTTTGCTCCAAATATAGTTAAAGCAAGTCCTCCATCTTTACGTAAAGTAGCAAATAAATTGGACTTTATAGAAAAATTTTTAATTCTTCCCGTTCTCTTTGAGTATTCACATTGTATTTCTGGGAACTCCTCATTTACATTTGTATCAAAAATGACAGATATATGATTAATCAGTTTATTTCTAGGGTTTAAAGGTAAAGGTTTCAATTTTGCAGATATCTAATAAAATGTTTCTTATATGAAAATATTAGCATTTCTTTATTATCTACTCTAAAGAAAAGAAAAATTAAATTTTGAAAAATAAAAAAAAACATTTCCTAACTAATTCAAATAATATAATAATGATAATTACTTGTTAATAATGCTCTAATTTTTTACTTTGTAACCTTAATTCAGTGTTAAAGATGTTATAAACAAATCACTTTAGAAATTTTATATAACCGTAAACACCTCGTGTTAAAAAAGAAAGACTTTATTTCTTGTTTGGATATGGTTATATTATGGTCTCATTCTGTGAATTATGTGGAAATTCTATTCAAACTCCAAAAAATGTAATTATTGATGGTAGTATTTTCAATGTATGTTTATCATGTTCAAAACGTGGAAAACCATATGAACCTAATCAGCCTTCCAAAAAAACACAGCCTTCAAAAAAACCACTTCCTTCAAAAAATTTATCCATTCCAGTATCTCAAAAAAAACCAATTAAAGTTTATCATCCCAAGGCAATTCCAATTACTGATGAAAAAATATTGAGACCAGATTTTGGGAAGATCATAAGAGAAGCTAGAATGAAAAAAGGAATAACTCAGGAAAATGTAGCTAATCAACTAAGCGAAAAAATTACTTTGTACAAAAAAATTGAAACAGGTGGAATTAAACCAAATGATATCTTGTCTAAAAAATTAGAACGTTATCTTGGAATTCAATTATATGAAAATCTTGTTGAAGATAATGAAAATGAAGATGATTAGTTAATGAATTTTAAGAATGCTCTTCTAATAACCTATCCTATTGAAGAATCCATCAATGAAGCCTTGTCTTTGGCTCAAACTGCAGGTTATGTAGTTAAAAAAATAGTCAAACAGAAACATATTACACAATCAAAATATGGAATTGGTAAAGGAAAAGCATATGAGATTAAGGATCTGGTAAATGATCTGGATATTGACATAATTCTTTTTGATGAAGTATTAAAACCTACACAACAATATAATTTAGCATTTTTATGTAAAAGAGATATTATCGATAGAGAACGATTAATATTAGAAATATTCGAACATCGCGCCAGTACATCAGAATCACGTATCCAAATTAAATTGGCTCAATTAAGATATGAAATGGTTAGAGTAAAAGAAAAGGTAAGACTTGCAAAAATGGGTGAACAACCCGGATTTTTTGGTCTGGGGAAATACGATGCTGACGTTTATTCATTGGATCTTAAATCACAAATGAGCGTTTTAAAGAAAAAACTAGAGAAAGAAGAAAAAAGAAGAACATTGTATAGAAATCAACGTAATAGAATGGGTATTTCAACCATTTCATTGGTTGGTTATACATCATCGGGTAAAACTACACTGTTTAATTATTTAACAGGAGAATCAAAAGAAGTAGGCAAAGAAATGTTTACTACTCTCTCTACGTTTACGAGATCTTTATATATAAACTCCAATCAAAAGTTATTATTATCTGACACTGTAGGATTTGTAAACAAGTTACCAGCATATATGATCGATGCTTTTAAATCAACTCTACATGAACTTGTTTTTTCTAAATTGATTTTGTTGGTTATAGATGTTAGTCAAACTATCAAAAAAATAAGGATAAATGTGAATAGCTGCCTTCATATAATAAATGAATTACAAATTCCATCAACAAAAATATTGTATTTACTAAATAAAATTGATTTAACTACCGTAGATAATGCCTATGAGAAAGCTAAGATGTTAGATTTAAAATATCCAAATAATATAGTTTTACCTATATCAGCAAAAACTGGCTATAATGTAAATAAAATATTGGATCTGATAGATATGCACGTTTATGAAAACAATTTAGAAATACAAAATAGTAGAGATTTATAAAAATGAATATAGCAGTGCTTCGAATAGGTCATAGGTTAGTCAGAGATGATCGTACAACTACTCATGTAGCCTTGGTTTCTAGATCTTTTGGTTGTAATATTCTATATATGACCGATGTTAGTGATGATATAAAATCTACAATAGATGATGTAAATAACAGATGGGGTTATGCATCAAATTTTAAAATCGAAATAGTCAAAGGTTGGCGAAATGTAATATTAAATTGGAAGAAAAATGGTGGTACAGTTATCCATCTTACAATGTATGGATTAAATGTAGATGATATCATTGGTAAAATTAAAGATAACAGTAATGATATTTTAATAATAGTTGGAGCAGAAAAAGTTCCAAAGGAAATATACAAACTTTCTGATTATAATATTGCTGTAGGAAATCAACCACATTCTGAAATATCTTCTCTAGCTATTGTTTTAGATAGAATATTCGAAGGAAAACAACTAAAGTTAAATTTTGAATCAGCCAAGATGAAAATTATTCCTTCACTCAGAGAAAAATTAGTAGAAAAAGATTATTTCTGACATAAAGAATATAATTTTACTCATCGTAGTTAACCGTTTAATAAACTATAATATTCATACAATAACTTGCCACCTAATACGAAATCAGTTAATTTTTTTAGTTGTGATTCCATAAAAAATATAAGGTTTTGTATAATCAATTAATATGTTGAAAAAGAATGAAGAATTAACTAAAATTAACCATGAACAAGGTTCTTTTGTCAAACCTAAAGAAAATTGGGGTTTAGAAAAAGAAACTAATAATTTTGCTAATAAAGTTAAACTCTATCGCCAAGGAAAGTTGGCTGATGATGATTTTCGAAGATTTAGGCTTCAACATGGAGCATATGGATCAAGATTAAGACCTGATTATAGTATGATAAGGATTAAAGTTCCTAGTGGCGAGATGACTCCAGAGCAACTAGAAAAGATAGCTACTTTGTCTGAGGCATTTTCTATTGGATCAGCACATGTTTCAACTAGACAAAATATCCAATTACACTGGGTACAGTTAGAAGATGTCAGCGAAGTTATGAGAGGTCTAGTAGAAGTAGGTTTAACAACTAGAGAAGCTTGTGGTAATACTGTAAGAAATGTAATGTGTAGCCACTTTGCAGGTGTTTGTCCTAACGAAGTTTTTGATGCTACTCCTTATTCAACAGCAATCGCAAAGTTCCTACTACGCAATCCAATGTCTCAAAATCTACCACGAAAATTCAAAATTAATTTTGGATGCTGTAATAAACACGGTCTGGTAAGAATAGCTGATATTGGTTTGGTACCTGATTTAAGAGATGGAAAAAAGGGGTTTAGAATTTATCTTGGAGGCGGATTGGGTGCTGCCTCGTTTATAGGTCATCTTTTAGAGGATTTCACTTCTGAAGAACAACTTTTATCAACTTGTATGGCCACTATTAGACTATTTGATAGACTAGGAAATAGAGATAATATGGCCAGAAATAGAATGCGCTATTTAGTAAATGAAATTGGTTGGGAGAAATTTCAAAAAATGGTATTGAAGGAGCGCGCTATTGTAGCAATGACTGTTTCTGAATTCACTAAGAACCTTTATCAAGTTAATTTTGATGATTCATATGTTCCATTAAAGAAGTCAACAAAGTTTAATAACCTTCCTATTGTAGAAACAAATATCTCTACTACTAGTAATGGTTACGATCGGTGGTTGCATACTAATGTAGTTCCACAAAAACAAGAGAACTATTTTACAATATTTATCACACTTGGTGCAGGCGATATAACATCTAGTCAACTAAGATCTCTAGCATTGCTAATACGTAAATTCTCATCAGAATCTGTTGCGAGAAACACACCACAACAAAATTTTGCAATTAGGTATATTTACAACAATGATTTGCCAGCCGTCTATAAAAAACTTATGGCTATTGGATTAGCCAATCCTGGCGCCCTTACAATCACTTCCGCAGTAGGCTGTTCAGGTACTACTTCTTGTAATCTGGCTATAACTAATTCACATAGATTAGCTAAAGAGGTTCAAAGGACGTTATTGGAATTAGGTTTTGATGTTGATAACGATCTTCGTAATTCAACTATTAAAATAAGTGGTTGCCCTAATTCTTGTGGACAACACGAGATTGCAACTATTGGCTTTTTTGGTGGTGCTGCAAGAATAGAAAATTCTATGGCTCCTGTGTATACTATGTTATTTGGTGGTAATGGTTATGAAGATGAAGGAAAACTAGGTAAGGCTATTATGCGTGTTCCAGCAAAAAGGGTTATAGATGTAATAAAAAAAATAGTAGAGCTATACAAAAATGAAAAATCATCTTCAGAAACATTGGACATGTGGATAGACCGTATTATAAATAACAATGGAAATGGTAACATAAAAAATATGGATGATATAAAAACTCTTCTTACACCAGTCACTCAACTTCCTCCATTTGAAGAAGATCAAGAATTATATCAAGATTATGGTAACGATATTAAATTTGTCGCAAAGACTGCTAGAGGCGAATGTGCAGCTTGATTAATTTAAAGAATAATAAATCTAAGACGAAACTTAAGTATAATATTCAATCAAAGCCTAAAAATGTAAATGTAAAAAGCTCTAATTTAAAGCAGCAAAACCAAAAGCAAACTAACAATACAAAAACACACTTTAAAGGGAAAGGAACTATTTACAAGCTTCCTATTGTATGTGATGTGGAAACGTTACGTACATTGATTCGAAAAAAAGCAGCAAGAGTTGTGGACGTTCGTAGAATAGAAGATTATAAAAAAGGACATATACCTACTGCAGTATCATTACCTCTAGCAAACTTACTTTCAAATGATTCACCTGAACAGATTGTCAAATTATTAGAAACCCTAGGTATCTATGATGAAATGCCTGTAGTAGTATATGACGATACTTTTGGAGCTTTGGCAGCAAGAGTTGCTTGGACATTTCAATATGTTGGTCATGAAAACACTTCACTTCTAGAAATGACCTATACAAATTGGAAAAATCTTGGTTTGGAAATTGAAAACCGCATTAATAAATTTCCAGAAACAACTCATTCTCTTAAATTAAATCACTCTATTTACGCAGATGCTACGTATGTTGAATCTATACAAAATAATCCTGATAAAGTATTAGTTGATTCTAGAGAACGCCTTAATTTTTTATCTGAACATATCCCTAGCGCGAAAAATATTCCTTATACTATGTTGGGTAACAATAATCATATTTTGCGATCCGTTGACGAATTAAAACGTTTTGTTGAAAATAGAGGGATTACTCAAGATTCGGAAATAATTACTTATTGTGGTAGTGTAGGAACTTTATCTGGTCTTGCATTTTATGCATTAAAATTAGCAGGTATCAAAAATATTAAATTATATTCTAAATCATTTAAAGATTGGAAGGCACTAGGAAAACCAAAAATTGAATTTAAAGATGCTAATTATTGGGATTTATCAGCAGAATAAATAAACGAACTCAATTATAAAGAATTTATTAAATTTTAATTTTATATTAAAGCTCTAATACATTAATTAGGAAATTGGTATTCGATTTCCCAAACTTTTGCTAGGAATCCTCAACGTTATAATTCCATCAGAATAATTCGCTGTTCCAGTAATTTCTTCATCATCATCAACTAAAAAAGGCAAAATAACTTTTTTATCTATTTTTGTAGGTCGATGCTTTAAATAAACTGTACCTCGGTATTCATTATCCGGCTTATTGGCCTTGATAGAGAGTATATTTTTATTTATTCTAAGAGTTATGTCATTTTTATTAAATCCTGGTAAGTCTATAATTACAAGCAAATCATTATTATCTTCTATCATATCTACAGGAGGTAAAATAAATTCATAAAACTCCTTTGATTTATTATTAATTTCTTTCATAACTTCTTTAGCCATATATGTTGCAATACCCATAATTATTACTATGCTATTTGAATATAAATCCTTTATTTATTTTTGATGATATGAATGTTGTATTGTTTATATTTAATTTGATATAGTTAATTTTGTGATAAAATCAGTACCTGAGATAGATTTCCATGCTGGTATGGAATGTTACAGTACAAATTTCGTAGGTATAAATGGAACAATAAAGGAAACTAATGAAGAATTTCAGGTTTCTGAAATAATAGATTATGCATTTTTAAAACCACCAAATTTTTCTCCAGTTCAAAATAACGAACATAGATTTCCCCTTTATTTATTGGAAAAACATAACATTGATTCTAATCACGCAGTAATTGAAATTAAAAAACAATCAGGCTTAAAACTAAGAATAATGGGGATAAAAGATGCAAAAGCAGAAACTAGTCAATATGCTAGTAGTGAACAAACAAAGAATTTACCTAAATATATAACAACACCTAAAACAAAATTAAATTTATTAGGTTTCCTTCGTATTTCATTATCAAAATCTGCACTCATTGGAAATAGCTTTAAAATAAAAATAAATCAAACTTCTGATAATAATATACAGCCTTTTTTATTAGAATTAAATAAAATTGCTAATTTCTACGGCTTACAAAGATTTGGAAGTGAAAGAATGGTAACTCATTTAGTTGGTAAAGCATTGCTTGAGCGAAATTATAATAAAGCTATTGAATATCTTCTCTCTTATACTACAAAATATGATTCCAAGTTTTCAAAGGAAATAAGAGAACAGAGTAGAGACCCTAATAATTATCAAAAACTGATTAAAATCATGCCTAAAGGAATGGATTTAGAAAGACTCATTTTATATGCACTAGTAGAAGGTAAAGATTCCATTGCAGTTCTTCGATCTGTACCGATAAATATTAGAAGGCTTTTTGTTCAAGCTTATCAGTCTTATGTTTTTAATAAATGTCTCAGTAATGCTCTTTTGTGCAATGAAGATATCCAAAAGTGTAAAGATGGAGATTTATGTTTTGAAATAGAGAGACCTCTAGTTTTTGGTAAAATTAGAAAGTTTAGAGAAGGAATAGATTCCAATAATGATGTCATGCCCGCAATTAGGTTAGTGGGTTATAATTATCAACCAGGAAAAAATCGTTTTGATCATATTACTAAAAGAATTTTATCGGATGAAAATATTTTGCCAAGTTATTTTTATTTAAAAGACTTGCAAGAATTAAGTTTACAGATGGGATTCAGACAGACTTTGTTATGTTGTAGTGAATTTAGCCATTTTGATATGCTTGATCTATCATTTAAATTACCAAAAGGGTCTTATGCCACAGTCTTGTTACGTGAATTAATAAAACCAGTAGATCCAATTAAAGCAGGATTCTGAAAGCTTAATTTGTATTAATTAAAAGTAAGGTTTAATATTCTTTAAATTACAATTTTGATGAATTGGAATCCAACGTTTCCATGGTGGAAGAAATAATAAATACTCTTTCAGAATTTGAAACTAATGTTGAGAATATTAATTCTAGTATTGAAGAATTAAAGAAACGTATGCTGTCTCATTCTAATAGCGAAATAGAACAATTGCGAGAAAAGATTATTAAATTGGCAAATGAAGAGGCAAAGGGAATTTTAGATAATGCTAAAAAAGAATCTGAAAAGGAGTCTCTCTTAATCCAAGAACAGGCTGAAAAAAATTATAATTTAATAAAAAACAATATTGAAAAAAATCATGATAAGGCAATCGATAAGGTAATCAGTATGATTCTAGGAAATATAGATAATGAACCTAATCTCGGCACAACCTAAATATTATATCTATTGTTTATGTATATATTACTCGTTACCATCAAAAATATTTAATTAACAAGTAGTATTATAAAGAGAAGGATGGATGACTAAAATTGGGAAAAGCTAACAAACCTCAAAGAATTTTTGGTACCGTTAGAGCTTTTTCTGAACGAGGTACAATGCTATCTAAACACGATTTAGAATCATTTTCTGATTCAAAAACTTTAGAAGAATTTGTAACTCGATTAAAAAATACATCATATGTTGATTCTTTGAGTAAAATTCAACAGCCTATAACTTCCGAAAAAATTGAAATCGCACTAAGAGAGGATCTTTTCAATTTTCATTCTTCGATGGCCAAAATAGCTAAAGGAGATCTTGTAAATGCATATTATAAAAAATACATTCTCTGGAATCTCAAAATAATTTTAAAAAGTAAAGCTTTAGGCAAGACCTACGATGATATTTTTCCGCATATAAATATGCAAGCAGAAGAACTGATAGGAAGAAGAGATATTATTGTTAAAGCTCTAGTTGCAAAAGATCTCGATGAGACTGTATCTGCCTTACAAACCTCTGAATTCGGTAATGAAATTTCTTCAGCTGCTCAACTATACAAAGAAAATAATAATATCCAAATTTTTGAACTCTATCTTGATAAAATTTACTACAAAGGCTTGGTCAGTGCTTTTACTAATATAGGTAAACCTGCTGATCTTCAACCTTTAGTTTCTCTTGATTTAGATTATTATAATGTTTTAAGTACTATTAGAGCAAAATATTGGAAACTTCCAGAAGAACATATTAAATCATTAAGGATCGCTACAACTTCTCGCGTGAACGAAGATGTTCTAAATAAAATGATACATGCAGATAGTGTCAAACAGGCAATAGCAGAATTTTCCAAAACAGTTTATAAAGATATAGTCCTTAATCAAGGAAATGAAAGTGATACCGCCATAATTTCACAAATTGAATCGAGCTTTGAAGAATTGATACATAGAAAATCAATGGCATTATATGGAAGAATGTTTAGCTATGCGCCTATGACTGCAGCTATAAAATTAAAAATGACAGAAATTAAAAATCTAGTAGCTATTGCTTTTGGAATTGAACAAAAAATGGATCCCAAAAATATTATAGATCGACTA
>JANWKP010000080.1 GCA_025451315.1 Nitrososphaerales archaeon
ACAAATAACAGAATATGGTCCCTTTCTTGAATTTAATTCTGCAATTGATAATCATATAGCCGTTAAAGATAATACAATGAATAGACTTGTTACAATATACATTAATTCAAAAAAGAAGGAGCTGCAGTGTGATTTTTGTGAGAAAACTGATTGTTTACACGTTGGGTTTTGTTTTGCAGTTCCAGAAATTTATAAGGTATTAATTGAGAATGGTTTTAGGCCAACTAAAAGGAAAAAGATAAAAATATAATTTAAAATTATCTTAAAGATGAAATAAAATAGATTTTCAAAAAACAAATGATTGATTTTTTAACTGTAGAACATTGTAATGTATCGCAATAAAACCTACAGGAAGTGATCAAAACCAGAATGTTGAAATCACAAATATGAATACTATTTACACGGGAAATTTTATAGATAACAAATTCAGAGTATTAGAAGAGAAAATAGAAATAATAAAACATAAATTTTTGTAAATCTTACAAAGTATAAGAAGAATGAAATTTTGATTCGGATTAGATGAACCAAAATCTTAATCTCTTGCAAATTATCAATAGAAAAAACGATTAGATTGCTAAATATTGAAGAATGTTTGAATGCTATTGGTTTATCTTATAAAATTAATTAGTTATTGTTTTCAATGTTAGATAGTAATAATTCTCCAATTTCATTATGTATTTTTAGAAAGTTTAATCCTTTTTCTGTAGTCTTGAATATGTGAGTTCCATCAAGATATTCTAGTAGATTATTATCTATCAAAATAGATAGGTATTCATTTAATTGGTTATAACTTAGAAAAGCTGTGTACATAATTTTTGTCTTGGTGGCTCCTCCATTTGCAGCATCAAGTATATTACCAACTATTTCTGTCCTACTTCTATTTCCCATATTATTAGTAAATGGTTGACTTATTTTAGTATTAACACCACAAGAAAAGTTAAGATAACTACAGTAAAACATTCTACACATTACTTATGAATAAAGAATATAGAGGACTTTGATAGCTCAAAATGTATACGGAAATAATTATTCCACATAATTTTGTAGACAATTTATAGATTAGAGATTTTGATAAAAAAAATAATTATATTAATAAAAACAGTTTAGTTGAAATACTCTTCAGATCAGAATAATGGTATGAAGCTATTCATTCATTTTTCTCGATGTTTATTTTCGAAGGTGGATTGCTAGTTAAGATGGATAAACTCGAAACAGAGGTAAATCTTTTGTGTAAAAATTGTCAACATCAAGTGTCAATGCATTTACCTAACTGTACCATATTATCAGGTGATAGTACAAAAACTTGTGATTGTAATAAACCTGAATTTTATAATATAGTAATTTCTGGTAAATATATCGGCTGGACTGAAATTCATTGTAACAGTTGTGGAAAATTAGTTGCATATATTGACAGCCCTATCGAAAATATTGATGATTTTAAAATTATGTGTAAACACTGTATTATAAATAAACATTGAATAAGATAAATACCTCGATTAAATAATTGTTGACTATTTTTATAATAATAGAATATTTTTTATTAGAATAAGAATATGACCTAGACATACTTATCAAAAGTAAAATAATTTTTATATAAATACAAAATAAAAGAATTATGGGATATTACACAATTTAACACATAAACTAATTAAATAACTAATTTTTATTCAATAGTAAAATCCTAACATTCATAGGTAAATCTGCTACAAAAATGGTGTTGGTTATAAATATAGACAAATTTGCAGATTATCTACTTTTGACCGGTCTTGCATGGTGAAAACATTGGAAAAACATGTTCTTTCAATTTTAATTGTAACTTTGTTTGGTATTACAATTTTTATGGTTTCCAATTTTTTTGAATTAAAGATTTCCCCTTTTATTTTATTTTCGTCTATAGTTATGGTTTCGATTTATGTAATTTTATCATTTGAAATCATTCATAGAACATCAATTGCAATTTTTGGAGCTTTAATATTAGTAATTGCAAGCTTACTTGTAGGAGTTATTCAACCTGAAGAAACTCTGCATTTTGTGATAGATGTAATAGATTTCAATACAATAGGATTGCTTTTAGGAATGATGATAATAGTTGCTATTTTAGGAGAAACAGGAATTTTTAACTGGGTCGGTATTAAAGCTATAAGACTATCTCGTGGTAATTTATGGAAATTAATGATGATTCTATGTGTCTTTACTGCAATTACCTCAATGTTTGTTGATAATGTAACTATTATTTTGCTCATGGTTCCTGTCACCTTATCCATATTTCGATCTTTAAAAATTTCACCGATTCCATTCATTTTAGGTCAAACTCTTGCATCTAATATAGGCGGTGCTGCTACTTTAATCGGAGATCCTCCAAATATAATTATTGGCTCAGCAGCAAATATTGACTTTACTTCATTCTTCATCAATATGGCCCCACCTATACTTGTGACTTTTCTATTCGGAATAATTTTACTAAAAATAATTTTTAGAAAAGAATTAAAAACTATAGTAAATATTTCAGGAAGATTTAAAGATATAGATGAAAAATCACTAATAAAAGATAAATCGTTACTCAAGAGTAGTATAATTGTTTTAGCTGGGGTAATTTTCTTTTTTATAATTCAAGGAGCAATAGGAATAGAGGTATCTATAATTGCGTTGGGTGGCGCAGCCATTCTTTTGATTATAACAAGAACGCATGTAGAAAAGGTCTTACAAGAAGTTGACTGGGCAACTCTAATCTTTTTTACTGGTCTTTTTGTAGTAGTAGGAATTTTAGAAGAAATCGGACTTATTTCATTACTTGCTAAAATTGTACTTGGAATAACAGGGGGAGAGCCATGGATTACATTTCATGCTATTATCTGGATGTCTGCTATAGCGAGTGCTTTTATTGACAATATACCTTTCACTGCTACAATGGTTCCCATAATAGAGACATTAAATTTAAGTCCTAGTATTAATTTTACATTTGATAATTTGGATATAAATCCACTCTGGTGGGCTTTAGCATTGGGAGCGGACCTTGGTGGTAATGGAACATTGATTGGTTCAAGTGCAGGAGTCGTGGCTGTAGGAATCTCTTTAAAATATGGACATAAAATAAGTTTTATTCGATGGTTCAAAATAGGTTTTCCTTTTATGATTTTAACTGTTGCTCTTGGGTCTGTTATACTGACTCTAATGACGCTATTATCTTTGAATAAATTTTAAATTCAGTGTTATACATGTGCATTCACTATCTTGGATAATTTTTTTATTATTTTCTATATTCGATAATTTCTTTACAATCATATTCCTTATTTTATTACTATTTATGGTTGTTAAATAGTATATAGAGAATATATCTAATAAATCAGAACAAGGATAATTGTATTTGTAGAACATTCTATTCCGTTAAATAATTTAAAAATTATTCTTTATTATGTAGGTATATATTGACACTATCGATAGACTTTGTACTTTGTTATAAGTTATTCTAAGTATACAATGTTTGGAAATATTTTAATTCGTTATTTGAAATTTCAAAAATAGAATATAAACTTGATTAAGATTCAAAATGTTTTAACTTTAATAATAATATCCTCATTTCTAATTTCTATCCAATATTCAACGATAAAATTCGCTAATGGAGATACCGAAAATGATTCCAATATTCTCATATATAATAGCAATATGGAGGGTCCAGTATTAGTAGATTCTAATAATACAATGCTCAAACCTAAAGTGGAGGTGTCCATTGAAGGAACTCCAAATGATGACAAATTCAAAGGTGGAGATGGAGACGATGAAATGGAGGGTAGAGATGGAAATGATCAAATAATAGGCGGAAATGGAGATGATGAAATAGATGGTGAAAACGGAAATGATTTACTAAGTGGAGATTATGGTAATGATGAAATAAAAGGAGGAAATGGAAATGACGGTATTTTTGGCGAAAGAGGAAATGATATAGTAGAAGGCGGAAAAGGTGATGATAAGATATCTGGTGGACAAGAAACTGACTTACTTGATGGGGAAGAAGGAAATGATGCACTTGTTGGAGGTGAAGGGATAGATATATTGGTTGGAGGATTAGGCAGTGATATTTTTATCTGTGATGAATTGGACAAAATAATAGACTTTAGCCTCTCTGAAGAGGATCAAATTAAAGGAACATGTTCAGTAGAATCTATGGAGAGAAAAATGGTATTCTATAAGGAAAATAACAACAATATTTTATTAAAAGATTTTGAATCTATACCTAGAATAGCACAGCCTCCAATATCACTTCACTCATTTAATGCTACTGACCCTCAAAAAACTTCCGAATATCAATCTTCACAATCACAATCTCCAATACCACCAACACCATCATCACAATCTCCAATACCACCAACACCATCATCACAATCTCCAATACCACCAACACCATCATCACAATCATTAAGAATCAATCCGTAAATAGCTTCTGTAGCAGAGGTTTTAAATTTATATTTATCTTTAGTATAGTCAAATATTAATTATGGATAACAGTTTAAAAAATCTAAATTCTTTCATCATGAAGTAACTATCTTACGTAAGTGAATCACCAATATTTTTTCTTATATTATTTAGGATACTAAATATTGATCATTTTATAAGCTCTGTTAACTTAACAGTTTTTAATAGTAATTATATAATTATTTTCATAATTGGAGATAAAAATATTTGATATTGTAGAGTATTGGAAGGAGGAAGGATTACCATACCAAAAGAAGTTAGAGAAGAATTGAGCATAAAAGATGAGGATTTTGTAGATTTTTACTTACAAGATTTGGATCCATTTAAATAATCAAATTCGAATTTGATTGGAAAAAGGGCAATGAAACAAATCGATAGTTTAAGAAAGCAAAAATTACTGCTAAGTTAACAGAGCCATTTTATTTAACATTTTAATACTATATTTTTTAAATAATATTAAAAGTTTTAAGATTATTATAGAATAAATTTACATCCCTCCAGTCATAGGCATATTCATTGAACTTGAATTCATAGTACCAGTATTGATATATTTAGAAGGAGAAAGAGTAAATGTCATTTCATTCGTTATATTTTGATTATTTTCATTGATACTACTCATATTACTATTATCTGTTACTTTCTGAGCTAGATCCAAAACAACAGGTTTTGTTAACATAATATGAACTACATCTTTTGAGGAATTTGTTCTATCCACCAGTAATGAATTAGGTTTTAAATCAATATTGTTGATAGTACCTTGATATCCGTTTGCAGCTAAAGGACTAGGTTTTGGAAGGGATAATTCCTCATGGACATAAAGATTCACTTTTTTCAATCTATCAAGATTCCAATCAAAAGGCATTGAAAATTTTAATTCATTATCCATTGAATCATAGGTAAAATTGTTTAATGCATCGTAATACGAAATTGCATTTACAGGATAAGCTGTTCCATTAATCTCAAGATCTTTATCTATTGAATAACCTACACTAAGCCAACCTTCATACACTGGCTGTTTGTCTATTGGAAGAAAAGTTGTATCAAAATCAATTGTTTCTATAGTGACAATAAAGTGATAAAGTCCTCCTTCAGCAAATATAGGTCCTGTTGCAGACACAGGATGTTCCATATCTCCTGTATAAGTTGCTAAAATAGGATCTTGGTCACCATTTATTGTAATGTGATCAACACTGGAAGGTCTCATCTGTATTCCTAGATTACCAGTATGAGAATGAAAAGTATCTAATAATAGACGCTTTCCACTTTTTTCAATCTCTATTAAATACGTGACATGTTTTATAGTTTCATTGGTAGCACTATCAGATAATCTAAATTGAATTAAAGGAGTTTGACCACCTTTTAAGGTCTCTGTTGTAACTACAGGAGGGGACATCTTTATTAAAAGTGAGATGTCTCTTCCAGCTATTGATGCGGATAATTCTTCCATAAATAAACCATCTCCAAATGTGGGAATATAGGTAAAAATATTTGCAAGTAGCAAAGAAAGAATAGTAAATAAAATTGAGCTGTGTTTAAGAGATTTCATAATTTAATGATCATTATAATGTAATAAATTGTTTTTTCTTATGATATGTATTGCTTTTACTTATGAATTGTCGATTTCATATCAATATATTATAATATTTTAGG
>JANWKP010000081.1 GCA_025451315.1 Nitrososphaerales archaeon
AGTTATCCTTATTTTATATTTACCTATTGCTACTCCATATTGAGCCGAAATATCAGGATTACTTTCAGATTGTTCTGTGGAAATCATTGCTGCATATTTACTATTTTGAAAGTCTGTATCAGAAAATGCTATATGGCATAATTCACCTTCATCTTTAGGTAGAATAGTCATACTAGGTAAAAGTTCATCCCAAATTAACCGTTTTGTATCATAAGGTCTTATAGACGAATCACCTTCTAGGAAAATGAGTTTTGCTCTACAATTTATTGCAGTAGCTTTCCCTGTATTCTTTACATTAATTTTTAACCACTTTCTTTTTCCAATACTTTCGAGTTTTTCGTTCATTCTTTCTAATTCTGGTTTGAATTTTGCTGCTTGTTTTTTATCAAATTCTAATTTTAATTGAGGTTTAAAAAAAAATTGAAATAAATTTCTTTTATCATTAATCCTGCTGAGATTACTACTCCTGTAATTCCCGTTGCCATTGCTATTAAAATATTGTTTACTTCTATCGGTTCTAACAATATAACCAGCTATAAAGGAGGTTTTATTTAGAGTATTACTCATTAGTAATAACTAATATTTTTCGCTTAATCTCTCATATAGCTGTTTGGAAAAATAAATAATAATTAGAAAAGTATTATAATATGTATGAAAACAAACCATCTAATTATTTTGAGTGATATTAATTTTACCATAGATTTAGGTCTTTTGCTTGGTATTTTTACTTCAATAGCAATAATGGCTACATATATAGGAATATTGGAATATCGTTTTAGAAAAGTAGAAAAACACCCATTTCTTAGAGCTATAAAGCAATTACAAGATGACCAATTAATAGATATGGCAAGAGGAATGTTAAGGAGAGATAACAATAGTGCCTCAAGATAATGTATTAATAAGAAGAGAATATTTGTTGGATAGACTAAAAGATAAAACTATCACCGAAAATGAAGCTCTCGAATTACAAAAAATTCTCTATGATGAAAGAAATAGAGCAGCACATGGAATTGGGGAAAGAGATGCTTTTATTGTTTTAGGAGCAGGAATTTTGCTTGGTTTAGTTGCCGATTATCTATCGAAAAATAAAACTTGGAAAAAATGGTTTAAATAAAATGTGACGACAGTTAACACTTTTTTAAAGAGACGGTATGTTAACAGAACCTAAAATAATATTTTTTATATAATTCCTATCTTTATAAGAGCAACAATGTTCTATAAGAATAATCAATATCTTCAAAATATAACATTTTTTATTCTACCGCTTTTTATGCTAATGATATTAATAGGCACTTTTACAATTATTCCTTCTTTTGGGCAAAATAATAATTTAGATTGGAATCAAATCTGTAATTCGGTTGAATTTGCCTTATACAATTCATGTGATGAATATGTTAGTAGTTCTGGTCAACTTACATACGAAGGTGAAAGAGCAATGGGTTGTATCAGAAATGGATTACTCATTGGAGGAACAGCAGCCGGATTTAGTGTTCCATTAGAAATTATTGTTCCTGGTTTGGATATGTTAGCTGGAATGACAGGATGTGATGGAATAGTCAAATTAGATTTATTGTCTACAATAGGAAATCCGAGTCATCTATTAGATATGTTCTCTCAAATGCCATCTCAAAATATTGTTACCAAAACTTTGCCCCATAATGATTTTGGTCCAAATACTTTATCTGACAAAACTATACCTGAAAATGATATTAGCGAAAATACTATTCCTCAAGAAGATGGGTTTCTTTTATTTAACAATGAATTGTTTAGTGTATATTTCCCATCAGATTGGGAATATGAAGAATTCCGTTATCTTGATGAACCAAATGTTATCTTTAAAGCCACAAACTATCCTGGAGGAGATATAATTCAAATTGCGACCTATAAGACTGAAGGTACAACTTTAGATAACTTAATTTCAAATATAACTCAACAATTAAAACAGAATCCTTCCAATATTAAAGATATTCAGCCTACAGATATAAGTACAGAGAATATTTACCTTGGAAACTATACTGCAGTAAAATTCAATGCAAAATTAAAAGTAAATAGTGAACTTAATTATTTTCAAAAACAAAAAATAACAGAATATACTACAATTGCAAACGGTAAACAATACGTATTGATGTTATGGTCTGATAAAACCGACCCTACAGAAATAAATCCAATATTTGAAAGAATGGTATCATCATTGATATATTTCCTAAAGGAATAACCGATGATTTTAGCAATACCTTGCATGAAGATGATGAAACAACTCAAGATTTTTCAGTATATGAAAACTCAACATTTGGAATTAAGATTAATTATCCAAAAAATTGGACTATAGAATCACAGAAAGAAGAATATCCTCTAACAAATGTAGCAATTTTTTATTCTCCTGAAAATAAAGATTATGTTCAAGTCCATATCTATACTTATGATTATACTAATACAGAAATTGAATCGTTAAGAGAATTATTGAATGACGCTATTGATAGTTTTACTTTACCTCCTAATGACTTTCCTGAATTTAAACTCCTTCGTACAAGTATTACAAGTACAGATAATTTAGCTGGTATGCCAGCCTACGTATTAGAAGGAGACTATAAAGACCCAGAATTTGGAAAACAAATGATATTAGAGCAAGGCATGATAAAAGATAATATAAACTACTATATACGATATTTTGCAAGCCCTTCACAGTATCAAAATTATTTGGATGAAGTAGAATCTATGATTCAGTCATTTGAAATACAAAATAATTAAGAAAAGATTCAAGTAAATGGAAATTACTCAGGCTATAATCAAGCAGAAAGAGAATAAACTATACTGAATAATGATTCTGAGAAGTTCAATAATATGAAATCTCAGTTCATGAAATAAAAGTAGATAATGGTCTATTATTCTCAAAATAGAAGATACAGGAAAAAGATAACAACCATATTGAGAACTTAAAGATTCATTAGACTCCAATTCACTCCTTCCTTTTCCATACGATTGGCCACTTTATTAAGGTGTATTGTATTTTAATATCTGATTGCTACACAAAAGAGCACTAAAAAAGAAAGTATCAATATAATGATAGCATACATACTATGATTGCAATTAAAAGAAAAACAAAAAAAGTATTCATTTTTAAAATTCATTTTCATTTTTTATCGAACCTAAAAAATATCCTATTGAATATATTCGAAAGAATATTTCATTATATTTATCAATAAGTGACTATTAATCTTTTGTAATATTGTCCAGATGGAAAATCATTGGTTTGATTGTATTGATAGTTGCTATTACACTTGTACTAGGTATTCTTTTTACTTTTATTTCACATTCTTCAGAATGTGATGAAAAATTATCACAGTCCAATATAGAAGCAGATGAAATTAATAATGAAGCAGAAGTATTAAACAAAGAAAGGGATAATTTCAACAAAGAGGTCGCAGCCTATAATCGAGAATGGCTTCATTCACCAGCATCTACTCAACAAATGGAACAAATGAGAGATGAGTTGCATGATAACGTGATTAGACACGAAGAAAAACTAAAGAACTATGATAGTAAATTGGAATTGTTAAAAGATGAATGTGCTATAATTACAGAAAAATAAATTTTATTCTATTATACTAATACTTCTAGTAATCTTTGATAATCATCATTTCTAATAAATTCGACCAATAAATTTTTAAATAAAATACCAGGATTTTCTTGAATTTCTAATCTAATAATAATATTTCTGTTTAACTTTAATTCTTTACTATAAATACGAATAAAAAGATTTTTGGCCATTTTCCAACAGCATTGGAATTTTTCCCCAGAATATTCTTCATATGAATCTCTATGTAGATGCCAGAGAGTTATCGCCCAATCATCTATAGTTGGAATTTTGATATTAGATGAATTATATTCTGAATTGAAAGTTTTATTACTTGGGTCATTTACTACTGCAGATAATCTTTCTTCAATTCTTGTTAATGCTTCGCTTAATCGCATTATTCCATCAAAGTCACAGATAATAGGATTATTAGAACATCTTACACTTACATTTACAGTATCAGTATCTTGAACAAATATCCTAATTGATAGATATCTTTCTATTTGATAATAGCCAAATGATATAGTCTTTTTTGAATTAGTTCTCATTTTATAATAATCGATAGCTGATAAATACTTCCAGAATCCCTCTGAGTTAAATGATAGATGGATATCATGTAACCTCCTTTTACCAAATACTATATCTTTTATCATATTGTATAGTGGATGTTTTCTTATTGATTTGTACAATTCATGTTTACTTTTATTATAAAGAATGATATCCGTGGTATTGTCTGTCATTAACTTGTCTTTTCCAAACTTCTTTCCAGGTAAGCTATAGAATGCTATTGTATCCATATAACATGGTTCTATCTTTCCTTCTCTCCTAAACTTTGATAATTTATTCCTTATAGTACCATGACTTGAATTATAGGATTGTCCATCAACTTCAAAATGAAGTAAATCCCTAAAACTGAATGGTCTATACTCTTTATTTACTATATGTTGAATATGGTTTAGCATTGCATTATCTAATTCACTCATTGCTGTTCCCTTATCTATAAGGTGTAACTGTCACTGGAATTGTTATGATGACAACTACAATTACAAATTACTTGAATTCCTATTCCTGCCCATATTTTACAACAATTATAGTGTTTATTATATTTACAATCTTTACTGAGAAATTCGATTGTAGAAGTTAAATTGTCATGTCTCTGATATGCCAACAGCTTCCACCTCTTTAATTTTTTTGAAATCTATCTCATCTAAAAGTCTGCAAATTAACTCTGAAAAAGATTCGCCAAATCTTCCTTTTGTTTTAAGTCTATTATAGATGTCTTCTTTTAATAAAATAGTACATCTTCTGTATTTTGTATACTTGTTATGATACATTTAATAATGTATATTTTGATTAATTATGAGAAGGTTTTTCGGTATTTGAGTAACGAAAAGGCGAAAAACTCCACAAATTTAACTGAAAATGAAATAATGGCATTACTACAGTTAATGTTTAAATTAGGAGCTCAGTATAATAAAGTTTCTGTCTATGATTTGGATTCATATATCAAAAAATTTTATAATAAATTTTCTTCTAAACGAGGCCTTCAACTTAAGTTTTTCTTGGAAACTGTGATGACTCTTGACCCTAACAAACCATATAAGCCGAAGGAATTAAATAAAATCATTTCCAATAACTTTAGAAATTTTGTACCTAATTTGCTGAATAATTTAGGGTTGGTAAATGATGAGCAATTGATTTCTATAAAAAGAGATGATGTTTTGATATCTCCTAGAGATATGACTGAACTATTACAAATAATGACAGACGATTTAACTATTTTAGAAAAAATTAATGGAATTAAGAAAATAAAAAAAATCCAGGGAGTCCATCCTGGAAGGAAGGACAACACTATAATAACAAATTTTGAAGGATTTCCTTCTTGGTACAAATTATCTAAGGATTTTATTATTATTAAAAATCTATTAAAGAAACCCGAATCATGTCTTATACTTAGAAATTTTATTAATAAAAATCAACATCTTAAAAATCATTTTATATTCAATCTTAACACAATCCATTTTAATACCTCAGACTTACTGAATAAAAAAATAAAATCAGAAGACAAAGAAAGACTTCGAAATGAATTAACTAAAAAATTAAGTACACAACAAGAGGAATTAATTCATATACTTCATATGTTATTGCTTTTTAGTAGTAGAGAAGAAATATATAATTTATCTCGTAATTTCATAGATGCAATTTTATCTACTAATGATTATACCTATTTATTATTTTTAATGAAATTTTTTGGTTTGGTTAACAAATTTTAAATTTATTATCCCATATAATTTGGAGATTGAGGCTTAAGCTGACCACTTTCTATCAAAGAGTGAATTAACTGTTCAAACTTTTCTTGTTTTTTAATTAATTGATTTATTTGTTCATCCTTTTCATGCAATTTTCCTTTAATTACGTAATCTTTCTCTTCATTCTTTTCTTGTAATTCATTAATTTTTTTTGAGAGCCTGTATTCTTCATTAACAGTTAGTAAATCTACTGCTTTGAGATAATCTTCTAAAAGTTGTGTTTCAGTAGGGCGATGATAATTGCCAGATTCTCCTAAGGAATGAGCCATTAACATCCTTATGTTATTATGATTCATAACTAATTGACAGTGAGTTTCAAAGAATTTACGGAATCCATGAACTCCTTTAAATTCATGTCTCTTTTGTCCATTTCCAAGTTGATTTCTAACTCCTACAACTTGCCACATAGATGAAATCATATTTTTTATTGCAGTACTCTTTAGTTGTTCAGGTTCTGCAGCAAGACCTATCCTATGACTATATCTTTGATGAGTTTTTTGCCAAATATCTCGCATTAGCCAAGAATTACCATTTATTCTTTCACCATAGGATGCTCTATAATTAATCCATTCTTTTAGAGAATTATAAGCTTCAGGAGTAATAAATGAAAAATATTGTTCAGGCTCTCCAGCATATACTATTATTTTTGCAGCTACAATCTTACCTTCTCTTTCAATAGGTATAATATGTTTCCATTTAAGATATTCAAAAGCACCTATTCTAATTCCTGAGGATATCATTGTATATACAATCGATTTAACACGCATGTCAGGATATTCAGTTAATTTTTTAATCTCATCTAAGGTCGGTGCTCTATCATCTGCTTGTTCTCTTACTTTTGGCATTCCAATCTTTATTTTCTTCCATAAAACTAAATTGTCTATTTCATTCATTTGGCAAAATAATTTAATAACTTTGACATAATTTTTCAATGTACCAGCAGCAATTTCTTTTCGTTCTACTCTTTGTTTTTGATGCTCTACAAAACGAATAATTTGATTTTCAAGCCATTTTTTAATTGAAAGTGCATGCTGAAATAAGAGATAAGCTCGTTCTTCCAAATCCTTATCTAATTCAAATTTAATAGTATCAACAAAAATTTTTAATAATTTCGGATATTGTCTCCTTACTTCTGGAGATTTTAAGGCATAAAGAAAATTAGCATAGGGAGTTATAGATTCATCACCCTCTTTTTCTTCTTTAAATGCATTTAATACTTCCACAATATACATTACTTACGGGTACATTTAAGGATTGTCTTGAAATTTCATTCGGGTTCGGTGGGATTCGGACCCACGACATTTTAACCCTAATGTAGACTGGTTAAGAGCCAGACGCTCTACCTGGCTGAGCTACGAACCCTTAAAATGAGAATAATTTTGATAAAATAAATTCTTTTCTAGATGTTCTCCTCATGTTTTTATACCATTTTTATTAATTTTTTTGTTAGTATTATTTTAACGGCAAAATGATTTGAAATTCATCGATAAGTTTAGTGCTTTTGTGTGAAATACATTCATAATAAAGGTAAGTCAATATTTGATTAATTCTATTTACGTCAAAGTGAGATATAAGATGGATTCGCAATTTCTCAAGCTTTGATAATATCAGACTTACTTTAAAATGATTTATCTTCTTTTTTCTCTCACCATCTGAATGTAGTTCATGAGTTAAATCCGATTCATAATGGGTGGGGGTTAATGGTGAACGAGATGGAGAATGGTTGTTATGGTTTATATAAAATCTAGGGCTAATGTTGTAAATACCAGAAAATCTTCTCCTCTCAAAATTATCCTTTATAATTTTAGATGAATGTTCGAAACTATGCACTCCAGAATTTTGATAATTTTTTTTGCCTCGGTGAACAGTATTAATGTGTCGCTCAAAGTTCCATTTTCGCGAAATCTCTCGCTTACATATGCTAGACATAAGGACGTCTCATACCGTCCAACAAAAAGATAGTGAGCATTTAAAAGATCTAATTAAAAATGTTAAATTTGAGTGACTCAGAGTCACTCTGAGTTACTAGAATGATAAAATTAAGAATTGACCTATAAATAATTAATTGATTAACCTTGAAGCTAGTTAACCGACAAAATAATGAAAAAAATAAATATTTTTTGAAGTTTTACATAGAAGTAGCTGGAGCAGTAGGTTTCTCTTTTTGGTTCTCAAACATCCTGAGAATAGTATCTGAAACCGAACAGTTCAATCTTTCTTTTTCCTTCAATATCTGTCTATATGCGTCTAAAGTTATATAAACAGGAATCGAACCGGTTCCTTCAAGTAAAGCTTTAACTCTATAAAGTCCATTTTCAATTCCTCTTTCAGCTATTTTCTTTAGCTTTACCTTATCAATAAAACTTCCTAATGGTCCCATTGGCATATCATAATCTACGGTAATCCCTGTCTTCGTTACTTTTTCATCGATTTCTTCAAATTCTACTTCGATCTGCCATTTTTTAAAAGGCCCCTCAATCATTTTTGCTACAATTTTTCTATGCGGAATATAATCAATGGTTTCACAATCCCATTCTAATCTTTTTCCATCGAAATCTCCACTTATTCGAAAAATAGTCCCTACACCAAAGCCATTTTTAACCTCAATCGGAATAATATTTAGACCCATATTTTCTGGAAATTGATCAGCCATATGTTCAGGTCTTGCAAAATAAGTGAAAACTTCGCTAACAGGAGAGTTAATTGTCATAGACTTGCTGATGGTAGTCATTATCCTATCTTATGGTGTTATTTCGTAAAGTGAATTTAAAGGTTTCTTAAACTAATCAATAAATAGGATAACAGCTTGAAATTACTATCATAAAATTCAAGCTTTAACATTCAAAAGTTAAAAAATTAATTTTTTTCTTCATTGCCTTTAAGCAAGAGGATTCGAGTTTACAATCTCATCCAAACATTTGATAATATCGTCTCTAGTAACCTCTCGTGGATTGTTGTCCAAATGTCCTCTGTCAGGCATAATTACATCTGCGGCTTCCTCTAATGGTTGTTTCAATTTCAGTGGTTCAAATTTCAATTTCTGACAAATTTTCTTAAACCTTTCATAAAAAATAGATTCGTTGAATTTATGTGCTATAGTTGTACAAGATGATAATGAGTACCCATGAGGAACACCTTCATTAGAAAATACATAAGAAAGTGCATGTCCCAGGGTTGTAGATGAATTTCCAAAACCTATTCCTGACAACATTGCTCCATAAGGAAGCAAATCAGGTTTATCGTTTATTATAGCATCTTCCAAAATTTCAAAAGCCTCCTTGCAAAATAATTTAGTAAATGGATTACTAAGTTTACTATCATATCCTTCTGATGCTTGAGCAGCTGCATCACAAGCTGAATTCCTCATTATGTTAAATGGTGTTCCAGGGAGGAAATATGGATCAACTATAGCTGCATCAGCCAAGAAAGCCTCATCTTGTAACAATTTTTTCTTGTGCTCAAAACTGATAACCGCGTATGTTGTCATCTCTGCTCCAGTTCCAAAAGTTGTTGGAATAAGAATTTTAGGAATACCAGTCAATTTACTTAAATATTTACATAAATCCATCGAACTACCTCCACCTAGACCTATATATGCAGAAATATCCTTACCTTCGAATTCCTTCTTAATCTGTTCTACTGTTTCTATTGCCGGATCAGGAGTTGCTTTATCATAGAGTTCATAATCTGTTATTCCCATGTAATCGATCCACTTGTTATAAAATTCCGGGGTCGTTGTAGTAATTATTAAAGATTTTTTGGGATATTCAAATTCTTGTGCAGCATTCTTTCCAAATGCTATCTTCTTAGGCATCATTACTTTCCACATAATACTCAAAAAGAAGAGATAAATTATTTAATTTAAATTTATAGTATATTTTGTATTAAAATGTGTAATGAGGCCCAATAAATGAAGAAATACAACAGATGAATAGTCAGATTTTAAATTAATTATACACTCAATCTAGGTTTTACTAATAATCCTGACTATTATTGTGAATTGATTTATATTATTTCCTCATATAAAATTAGACTAAATAACTAAAAATCCTTAATGGAAGGTTCTATATTATTAAAATTTATTTTTGAATCAAGATATTAGTATAACGATATTATTAATTTTAATTAGAGTTAAGCATCCAATTAGAATTTTTTAGATCCAAAAAGGATTAAAACAATAAATATTAAAATAACAAACTAAAGTAGAAAATTAAAAAAATAGATTGACTAGCTTAATTCTTTAGTAATTTCTGATGAAAGGTAAAAGAATATTTGCTCAATTGTAGACTTAAAATAAATACACTAATAATTTTGAATATCAATATCTAAAATATAGAATATATTAATTAATCCAAATTATAAGTTTCTAACGAAAGGAAGGTAAAAAGTTGAAAATTTTTAAACACTTTAGAGAGCAGAGAATTGATTCTTTTTTTACATTAAATAAAGTGAATAGTAATTTTTATTAATCTTGATAAATGTTAAAAAAGAAAAAATGGTATTATCTGACAAATATTAGTCTTGACTATAAAATGGAATAAATAATATAATATTTAAGTTTCTTATTAAAGAAATTAATAACTCGATCTATTTATGAAAGACTATGATATCAGCGTAATGGTAATATTATAATTATATTATTTAATTGACTGATATTTTGCAGTCACTTTTACAAGATTTTTCAGATGTTTCAACTTTTCTCATTAACTTAATTGCATGGAAGTTTGAAATATTTTATATTATCAGCTAAATAGAATTCAAGATTAATACCTATTGATTCTAATTTGAAAAAGTGATACACCTGGATTAACAAAATAGATTAATAATATTTGAGTCAGTAATAAATGTGAATTGTAAATATTCACCATAGATGAAAATTTTAGTCCAATTCTTCTTAAATAAAAATAGAAGTTTTTTATATTACGAACAAAAATATATCATATTGCAATATCGTGATAAGAAAGCAATATGATTGTCATTTGACAATATTACATTACATAACAAGATATCATCATTTGTAATTAGTCAATTTAATTAATTCAAAGAATCATAAATAATTGACTAATGAATATCGATCCCCTATATTTCTACTGGAAAAATATTCTAATATTATCTTTGGAATCTTTATAATGAAAAATATTATTATTTTATTATAGCGAGCCTTCGAATGCACGACTTTACTTATCGGTTAATGCATTACAATTCAAAATTGTTGGAGAAAGGTTCATTTCAATACTTTACATTGGATAGTTAAATAGACAAAAACTTCCTGTATTATTGTAGATTAGCAATTATCTATAGTTAAGACACAATTTGATAGTGGCGAAGTTACATCATCTCCGAGTATTAAACATTCTTAATACAAGCATAACTCAACAAAAGAAACAAGACTACAACATTCATCCTTGACATAGCTAATATACCTTCTGATTATTAAGGCTTGACATTTTAAGTTAAACATATTTTGTTAGAAAATTAGTATTATAAAGTACAGTTTAAGAAGTTCATATTATTTTAAATGTGGACAAGTTATTCTCGATTTACAATGAACCTAAGTTAGAAAATTATCAAACTATTTCTTTAATGATTCTAGAAAGTATCTTATAATGATTAGCTGGAAGTATACTTCATCTTATGTTTATAAACCCGAAGGTAACCAAATAAATTACTCATTGCATTAGAAAATAAAAGTAATATTAAGATATGAATATATGTTTTTAATTATTCAGTTTTTAATATGAGATCCTTTATTGCTGTAGACTGTAACAATAAAGAAAAAATATTGAACATACAGCAAATGATACGAACTTCTCTCCTTCATCTTAATGGAAATATCAAGCCTACACTCCCAGAAAATCTGCATTTTACATTATTTTTCTTTGGAGATATTGATGATACAACTGTAGAAAGAATTAAACAGAAAATAAATGAGATAAGATTTGAAAAATTTGAAATAAGCTACAAAAAAATAGGTGTATTTCCATCATACAAACTACCAAAAGTTATTTGGATTGGTCTAGATGACAAGAGTACAAAGAAATTGAATTCACTCTTTGAATTAGTTAAAAGTAAAATGGAACAAATAGGATGTAAACCTGATAAACAATTTAAACCACATCTAACCTTATTTCGCGTAAAGAGACCTATAGGAAATATTGAGGAATACTTGAGTAAACATCGTGATCTTATAGGAGGTTCTGAATTAATTGACAAGATCCACCTTAAGAAAAGCGAACTTTTTCCTTCAGCTCCAGTTTACTCTAATATTTCAACAGTATTTGCAACAAATGATATAGAAAATGAGAAATAATAATATTGAAAATAGGTTCGATGCAATGAATATAGATTTAGAAATTGACAAAATAGCTGATAAAGTCTTGAAGCTAATTAATCCTTCATTTAAAGATTTAGAAAAATTAAAATCTATAGAAAAGAAAATAAAAGACGAAATTAATAGTTACAAAATACCACAGATAGTAGATGTCAAAACAGGTGGCTCTTTTGCAAAGGATACTAATCTAAAAAAAGATATGGATATAGATATTTTCATTTTAATAGATAAAAATACAAATGAGCAAGATTTTGAAAAACTAGCACTAAATATTGGTTTCAAATGTCTGAAGGAGTATCATCCTATAACACGCTATTCTGAACATCCTTATGTAGAGGGATTTGTATCTCTCAACAACAATAACAAAGAACATGTGAGAATAAACCTAGTACCTTGTTATAACGTAGAAAAAGGCTTATGGAAAAGCTCTGCTGATAGGTCACAATACCATACTGAATACATGAAGAAGAATCTTACATCTGAGCAAAAAAATCAAATTCGTATATTAAAATCCTTTTTAAAAGGAATTGGCGTTTATGGAGCAGAATTATCAATTGCTGGGTTTAGTGGTTATGTTACTGAGGTTTTGGTACTAAAATATGGTAATTTTAAAAATGTTATTAAAAATATTGCAACGATGAAAAACAAAGGTGAAGTGATTGCTATTGATAATATTACTAATAATGATATTTCTAAAAAATTTCAAAGTTCAATAATAATAATCGACCCTGTCGATTCGAATCGTAACTTAGGCACAGCAATATCTTCAGAAAGTTTATCAAGATTTATTTTTGGAGCTAGAGCTTTGCTAAAAAATCCATCTCTTGAATTTTTTAGGATTAATAGTAATAAAAATGGGGTAAGTTTGGACAAAAATCTACAGAAGGTTTCACAACTATTACCTTATATTTTAGTTTTAGAATTTAAGTTTAAAATTAGAAGTTCTGATATAATTTGGGGACAATTAAAAAAATTAACAAAGTCCCTTGCGCAGAGGTTAAATGATAAAGAATTCGTAACAATAAAAAGTGAATGCTATATTTATAATACTAATTCTGCAAAATTACTATTTTTATTAAAATTTATTAACCTTTCCCCCTTTCTTCAAAAAAAAGGTCCAAGTATATTTATGGAAAAAGAGGTTTTTCAATTTGTTAAAAAGAATAAAGAGCCATCATCCATTCTATGGTTCGGAGAAGATATGAGTCTTATGTGTCTAAAAAAAAGAGAGGACATTTATGCAGTCAAATTTTTGGATCGATCAATTAGATTAGAGAAACGCAATTTAGGAATCCCAAAAGGATTAATCACTGATTTGGACAACGGATTCAAAATTTATAAAGTAAACAAAAATAGACTGAAAAATATAGAAAACCAGGAAATAATTCATGATTTTCTTTTTAAAGATATGATATTATTTGAAAGTGCCGATTAGTTCTCCAACAATAGCCAAGTTAATTTCATATCCAAAATTGGATCAGCATGAATATAACAGGAGAATGAGTGATTTAAACAAAATTGGAATTAAAGACGCTATCTTGGAAGGTCCTACTAGGCTGTGTGAATTAAATATTTTGGGAAAAGGACATTCAGGCATAGTGTTGAAAGTTAATCCATATTCTGAAGAATCTCTGGCATTAAAAATAAGAAGAGTAGATTCTCGGAGGAAAGACTCGTTGAATGAGGTTAATAATCAAAAATTAGCCAACCTCGTAGGAATAGGGCCGAAAATTATTGACAATACAAAGGATTTGATTTTAATGGAATTAATAAGAGGAAAAGGGATTTCCGATTGGCTCGATGATCCTTCTAATTTGAACCCTGAAAACAGTAAAAATATCTTAAATATAGTATATGAAATATTAGAGCAGTGTTATAGACTAGATGTTCTAAATTTAGACCATGGAGAATTAACTCGTATTGATAATCATATAATGGTCTCAGAATATAATCATATACACATCATAGATTTTGAAAGTTCATCTACTAAAAGAAAACCTTCCAATGTAACTTCATCTAGTCAAGCCTTACTCTTGAGCGGTGGATCAATTTCAAAAAAAATTTGTAGATTTATTGAAATCAAAGATCGCAATTTTTTATTGAATCATTTAAAACAGTACAAGAAAAGTAAAAGTAGACAAAATTTTGAGGACATACTCTCTCTAGTTACTGAAAAAAAGATAGATATAAAAAAAAACTCTCCTACTGCTATTAAATAACATAAGTAGAAATTAGTATATTATTCGAAATTCTCTTATTACAGGAAATATTTTATTGTAATCAAAATGACTGAAAAAAGCGGTTCTATAGAATCTTCTAACGATACTATTCCCTTTCCTACATTAACAATATTGTATTTGCCAGCAGAAGCGTCAGAAGTTGTTGAAGAAGTTAGTCAAAAATATTATAATATGACTGCAGAAGACTGTGTTGGGTATTTTCATGACGGGATAAAACGAGAATACAAGAAGATCACAATATGGAGCCAAGGAATTGACAGTTTATGGTTTAATGCTATTTTGGCACGAATTAAAGAAGTTGCCAAGGTAGAACAAGTACCTATTGTATCTGGCGGAATAATGTACACTATATAAACCGTTAAGATATTTTTTTCATTTCTTACTGTTGTTATTTATAAACTAATTATTTCGTTATTCAATAACATAATAAAATTATATATCTGATCAAATTATAAAAAAATAAGATGGAGAAGTTAGCAACAACAACCACAGTATTCAAAATCAAACAGCTAGTAGATAATGGTTCAAATGTTACTCTTTCTTTGAGTGAAGATGTGGAATTAGAAACAGTTTCACAACAACAAATGATTTTGGAAGCAGTAGATAGAACCGTAACAGATGATGAAATAAAACAACAAATCAAACCTTTACTAGAAGCAATTTTAAGATCTCAACCACAGACTGTTATCAAAACATATCCTAAAACTATCATTCAAATTACCATGCCCAAGAGGAGATATGAAATGATGGGAAATCCTCAAGTTGGGGAAACTCTCCAAGTAGATATAAAGAAATAAATTTCATTATATATTTTGAGAAAAAATTATACTATATTATAATATAACACATTAATTTCATGATAATTACTTCCCAATAAGCAAATATCCATTTTCAATTTCAATAAAATCATATTATATATTTATTAATACTATGAACGGTGCAAACCAAAAGATTTGATATTGTTATTATAGGTGGAGGCATCTTAGGAGTATCAATAGGGTATTTTTTAACTGTAAATTCTGATGCAAACGTTTTGATAATTGAACGTGAAAAAATTGTATCAAGCCATACTAGTTCTAGGAACACAGGTAAGGTACATGCACCATTCTTATACGATCCAATAAAAAAAAAAATTTTTGCAAAAATATCTTTTTTAGGTTATAATATGTGGGAAACATATTCAAATCAAAAAAAAATACAGTTTAAACAAGATGGAGTTCTAGAGATAGCAAAACAAGATAAAGATGTCAAAATTTTGAAAAAATATGTTGAATGGGGGATACAAAATGGTTTAGAAGAAAATGACATACTCTTTTTAAATGAACAGCAAACAAAAGCGATCGAACCAAATGTAAGATGTAATGGATCAATATATTGTAAAAGAGATGCAAGTGTGGACTATGGTCTATTGACGACGACATTAAAAAATGATTATCTCTTGGCGGGAGGAAAGTTACTTAATTTGCATAGAGTCGTAGGAGTTAAAAAACAGAAGGATAGTTGTTTAATTGAAATAGTTACAATAAATAAAGAGAGAAAAATTATTGATTCAAAATATGTTATTAATACAGCTGGTGGACATTCACTTGATATTGCCCATCAATTTGAAGTTGGATTAGATTTATTTGATTTACATTTTAGAGGAGAATATTGGTTGGCTCCTCAAGAATACGAAAGACTTACGTCTCGTAGTATTTATTCAGTACCTAAGCAACAAAATTTTCCATTTTTAGATCCCCACTGGATTATAAAATCAGATGGACACTGTGAAATTGGACCAAACGCTGTCCCTGTATTTGGACCATATTCCTATGACTTTATTGACAATTTGAAAAACTTTATTCCTAAAACAAAAGAAATTTTTTATAAGAAGGGTTTATGGGCTCTTTTTACCAATAGAGAATTCTTATCGTTGTTAACCAATGAAATTGCTGGCTCCTTATCAAAACGTGTTATGATTCAAAGAGTTAAACAATTTTTACCTGCTTTGGATACAAAAAAATTTAACACAAGAGGTACAGCTGGAATTAGATCGCTACTCATAAACGAAAAAGGTAACTTTATTCCTGATACCTTATTGCTAAAGAATTCTTTATCACTGCATATTTTAAATTATAATTCACCTGGTGCAACAGGAGCTTTACCTCTTTCAGCAATGATAGTTCAAGAATTAGCAAATGAGCAAGTCATAAATAAAGTGACCAAAAACAACCAGTTATGGAATATTGAGGATATTTATTCTAAAATTAAGTTTTGATGGAATAATTGAGTAACAATTAACAAATTATCCTTAATCCGGTATTATTTTTATAAACAAAAGAACCGAGCAATATCAATATATTATCTTTGTTATTTATTCTAGTTGAGTTGGTTAACTAATTTTAAAATGAAAATCCGGTAGGGGTTGTGGTCTAGTTTGGTAGGATACCAGCCTCGGGCGCTGGGGACCGTCGGTTCAAATCCGGCCAACCCCATTCATATTTCTAGTAAGGTTTAATCAAAGTATACCTATAGAATAAAAAGATAATGCAGATTACGTAAGAATAGATTTTGATTACCAAATTAAATTAATTGCCAGAGTGTTTAGAAAGTAGCATAATATGTTTTTGGCAGTGATTAAATATGGCATACAATTTTTAAAAATTTATTCGGGTTAAATGAGATTGAAATATCTATAAATTGTGGACTTTCTAGTTTTCATGGTCCCAATATCTCATTTCGTGTAATTATAATTTTTTCTTTAAATAATATACTTTATTCTTCCTTGTTGCTGTAGTAGTATATTTAGAGTCAAAAAAATAAAAATAATTAAATGATATCTTGATTCCATGATTACCTATCTCCCACTCTAATTGATATGAATGATATCATTCCCAATTTATTTAAAATACAAATAATGTATTTATAGAAGAATGATCAGATGTAAAAAATAAAAAACTAATTAATTAATTTGATTTTTTAGCTATCTCTATCTCATACTCATTCTTGGTAAACCTTCTTTTACTTCCGAATGGTTTGAAAGGTCTTCCTGCACCATGATAAAATTTGGAAAAGAATTCGACATAAATCAACCTCGCTCCCTGTATACCAGGTTCGAACACTCCAATGATAATATTAAAAATATGACCAATCAAAAATATCATAACTCCTAATATACTGAGAGCTATTGAACTATCCAAAGATTTGAGGAAGATAAAATCAATAACATGAGCAAGGATAACTGATGCAAGCAGTATTCCTACAATTCTAGTATAAGAAAGTATGTGACTAATTATTGATGGCAATTCCATAAGTGCTCTGACTCCCTCACCATAAAACATCATCCCTATTCCTCCAAACAGTAACGCAAAATAACCTATTCCCTGAATATTCTGTAACGGGTTTATGTTTACATGATTTATCATTGCCAATCCTATCATAGCAATCCCCCAACCAAACAAAAGCCACCCAACTTTGCTAATTATGTGTTTTATCTGACGCTCTCTCATACTGTTAAGTATTCCAAGAACAAGCCCAAATGAAACCATACCTAATCCAACATACCCACTAAATAGCAAAAGTTTACGTAAACCAAAAGTTCCAATCGGATTCAAGAATGCACCATCAGGTGGTAAGTTTAACCCAAAATTGTTCAAATATGAAAATAGATATCCATTTAGGTGGAATCCAAAATATAGGTCAAAGCAAAACCCTAGTATAATAGCGATAATACAACCTGGAATCATAGCCTTCGCTAACTTGACCATCTGTGAAGGACGTAATATCGTTTTGGCGAAATTTCGTAAAAATTTTGGCATAATGGTCAAGTTGTATTTTCTATGCTGCACCCTTCTGATTACCCACAAAGAAACGATGAGTATCACCAAGCCATAACCAACATCCCCTATCATTAAACCGTAAAATATAGGAAAAATTAGACCAAAAATCAATGTAGGGTCAAATTCGTTGCCTGAAGGTAAAGAATAGAATCTTACAAATGATTCAAAAACTTTGAACCTTTTTGGATTTGAAAGGAGTGTTGGAGGAATCTCTTTAGATTCCAGTTCATAAATGATAGTACCCTTACTATACCTTGCAAATGCTGTTTTTACGTTATCGATCTTTGATCTTGGAATCCATCCTTCGAATGCAAATGCATCATTAGTAGCTCCAATCTCCTCAATTATCCCAAGCTTTTGATTTTCTATTTCCAACTCTTCCTCTGCGCTTTTCAGAAATGTATAATTCGACTTTGAAATATCAGCCAATTGACTATTTATTTGCTTTAATTTAGCATTAAGATTATTATAAAGATTTTTTTGATTGTGAATAATATCAGCAGGTTTTCCTTCCAGTTTTGGGACTGCTTCTAAGTGTACACTATATAGACTTACTGCTGATGCAAGAGTATTGGAAGGAAAATTTGGAGGAATAACAAGCACAAAATATATGAGTTTATCTTTTTCGTGAGAAGATATAAAAATAGGACCTTCTCCATTTGATTCAAGTGTTTTTTTAAATTCTGGAAACTTTTCAGAATTTATACGACCAAAATAAGAACGTGCAAAAGATAATCGCAAAAGTTTTAGATCCTCGGGAAAGAATGAAAAGTCTTCAAGTAGTTTGATATTATTCTCTGTCTCTTTAATCTCGGTTAGGATATCTTCTTTTTGTCTTTCCAGTGAGGCAATGCTTTTATCAAAATCTATTGACTCTATGTTTTGAATAAGTTCTTCAATGGAAGAAAATTTTGATTTTGCTAATACCGGGGAAGGTGGAAGTGAATTAAGTAATCCTCTAATTCGCAATAATTGATCAGAAATTTGTCTATGTAATTCACCTTCTTGTTCCTGCGTTAGATATGATTCTGCTTCTTTAGATAAAGGTTCTAGTTGGATGACATTCATTTCATGCAATATAGATATAACTTGAGGTCGGTATTTTTTTAGTCCAATAACTGCAATTTTAGTCATCGGAGCTGGTTTCAGAATTGTACTCATCTTAACATCTCAACCATTACATTCCTGCAAGAAAAATCTCTTTTATTTTTTTTATTGTCTGCTGATCTATATGAATAGATATACTTTGGGATTTTTTCTTTGCGTCTTCCATAATCCTCTCTGCTTCTACTGTAGCTTTCGAACGAGCCTCCTCAATACTTTTTTCTACTAATTTTTCTCCTTCCAGTTTTGATGCAGCAATTGCATTTTCCAGCTTCTTTTGCAAACTATTAATTTCTTCCTCAATTAATGTTCTATGTGTTTCAATCTCGACCTGTACTTTGTCCTCAACTTCTTTAATTCGTTTCAGAGAATGTAGATATTCTTCTTGTGTATTAGACATATATTAAATCACCCGAGAAAATATTTCCCTATAAATGAAATTAAAATAACTGTAGCAACTATATTTCCGATCTTGAAAGCTCTAGATATTAAATAAAATTTCTTTTGCTGAACATTTACAAAACCCCTTTTGTTATTATTAAACATTAATCTCTACTTCGGCCTCCTTAGCTATTTCTTGTTCTCTTTCACCCATCTTTCTCTTTACAGTTTTTAGCATGATGAATGTATCACGTTCCATTTCATCAAGGCGAAATGTAATAAATTTTAATGCAGACACCAATTTAGGTATAAAGACATTTTCTATTGCATTTGATTTTCGCTTTGTCCTCTCTATCTCATAAAGAAGTTTTCTTAATGTCGTCTCTTTCTCTGCAATCTCTAATACTGTACTATGAATTTTTTGGAATATTCTTATTGCCTCGTTTATGGATGTAGGAAGCTCGAGTATATGCTCAGCCAATAATTCTCTCTGACCACCGGCTATCTTTGGTATGTGAACGCCCATTATACTCTTTGACATGACCTGCAAATTTGACATCTGTGACATTTTCATTGCTTCATTCTCTAGTCGCATAGACCCAGCGAGCATTTCAGCCATTCGAATGGTTTCATACCCTTTCACAAGTTCAGATTGTAAAGTCCCTCGAAGAGCTGCCGCGGTCTTGCTAGTATTAAAAAATTCGAGAATCAGGGCTTGACGTTTTAACTTTAAAAGTTTTAGGCCTTTTCTTGCAATAACAATCCTACGCTTGGTACGAATATACTCAAGACGAGTTGGCCGAATATTTGTTGCTAATGCCATATTATCGCACTAATCACACTCCTTCTACATCTTTATTAAATCGTTTTCTATACTTTGTAATAAATTCTGACTTTATTCGTTTCATTTCTGAGTCTGGAAGATGGCTTAATAATTCCCAACCAATATCCAGAGTTTGTTCTATTGATCTATTTTCATCAGTACCTTGATTAACGAATTTACGTTCAAAATTATTGGCAATTTTTAGAAACTTTCTATCTGTCTCACTTAAAGCCTCTTCTCCTACTATTGCTGATAATGCTCTAGCGTCCTTACCTTGAGCATAAGTTGCATACAATTGATCAGCTAGATTTCTATGGTCTTCTCTAGTCCGACCATTTCCTATACCTTGATTCATTAAACGAGAGAGACTTGTAAGTACATCAACAGGAGGTTGTATATTGAGTCTGTTCAATTCCCGACTCAGCACAATTTGACCTTCTGTAATATAACCTGTAAGATCTGGAATAGGATGAGTAATATCATCTGCAGGCATAGCAAGAATAGGTATTTGTGTCACAGATCCTTTTCTCCCTTTTATCTTTCCCGCCCGCTCATAAATTGATGCTAGATCTGTATACATGTAACCAGGATAACCACGTCTTCCTGGAACTTCTTCGCGGGCAGCACTGATTTCTCTGAGAGCTTCACAATAATTGGTCATGTCAGTCAATATAACGAGAACATGCATCTCACGTTCATAAGCGAGAAATTCAGCTGTTGTTAACGCTAGTCTGGGAGTTAGTATACGTTCCATTGATGGATCGGATGATAAATTGAGAAAAAGAACACTTCTACCAAGCGCTCCACTTTCTTCGAATTGTTTTATAAAAAAGTTTGCCTCTTCACTGGTAATACCCATCGCAGCAAACACAACTGAAAAGTTTTCAGAAGTTCCAAGAACTTTAGCTTGTCTAGCGATCTGTGTAGCAAGCAAATTATGTGGTAAACCAGCCCCTGAAAATATTGGGAGTTTTTGGCCTCTTACCAATGTATTCATTCCATCTATATTAGACATCCCTGTCTGAATGAATTCAGATGGTTCTTCTCTAGAATAGGGATTAATTCCTGCTCCTACCAAATCATACTTTTCCTTTGAAATGATTTTTGGTCCGTTGTCTCTAGGTTTTCCTAACCCATCAAATGTACGTCCAAGCATCTCATCCGAGACTGAGAGCATAGCAGTTTCACCAGAGAATTTTGTTGAAGTTCCTATTGTACCTAGACCATATGTTGGACCAAAAACTTGGACTATAGCCAATCCCTGTCGTGTATCTAGTACTTGTCCTTGACGACGGTCTCCATTTGCTAATTTGATTTCAACTATTTCACCGTAGGCGGCATCATTGACTCCTTCTACAAATATTAAAGGGCCAGCTATTTTTGATAATGTTTTAAATGCAATATTGGACATTTTAAATAGTGATCTCCACTAGCAATTTCTCAAATTGTTGTTTCATATTTACTTCGATCTCTTTGATCAGTTGTTCTATTTGTTCTTCTTTAGTCCATTTAATCATTGAAATCTGTTTCCTTACTTCTAAAGAGCCAACTTTGGAAGATGAAATACCTTTTTTTATTGCTTCAGCTTCAAGTTTTCCAAACTCCAGGATAACTGAGAGCATCATAAATTGTTTTTTAATAGAAGAATAAGTATCGACCTCATCATAAGCACTTTGCTGCAAAAAGTCCTCCCGAATAGAACGGGCTGTATCTAAAATACCCTTTTCAGGTTCTGGTAGGGCATCATATCCTATCAATTGTACAATCTCTTGCAGTTCTGCTTCTCTTTGTAATATCTCTAATGCTTCCTGCCTTCTTTTGATCCAATCACTTGAAATGTTACTCTGGTACCAGTCATTCATTTCATCTGCGTAAAGAGAATAACTTGTTAACCAATTAATAGATGGAAAGTGCCTTCGTGATGCCAAATTCGCGTCAAGAGCCCAAAATACCCTTGTCACTCTAAGAGTATTTTGCGAAACTGGTTCAGAGAAATCTCCTCCCGGTGGGGATACTGCACCAACTAATGTTAATGAACCAACTCTTTCTTCTGGGGATATTACAACTGCCTTCCCGCCTCTTTCATAAAATTCAGCCAATCTACTTCCAAGATAAGCTGGATATCCTTCTTCTCCAGGCATTTCTTCTAGTCTACCAGAAATTTCTCTTAACGCTTCAGCCCATCTAGAAGTACTATCTGCCATCAGTGCTACGTCATAGCCCATATCTCGGTAATATTCACCCATAGTTATACCTGTATAGATGCTTGCCTCACGTGCTGCTACTGGCATGTTAGAAGTGTTGGCAACGAGTATAGTTCGTTCCATAAGTGGTCGTTTCGATTTTGGATCTTCTAATTCAGGAAAAGTAGTTAGGATTTCTGTCATTTCATTTCCCCTTTCACCGCATCCTACGTATACGATTATGTTACTATCTGCCCACTTTGCTAACTGTTGCTGCGTTACTGTCTTACCACTTCCAAATGGACCAGGAATAGCTGCAGTTCCACCCTTTGCAATAGGGAAGAAAGTATCAAGAACACGTTGACCGGTAAGTAGTGGAGACGAGGGTGGAAGTTTATTAAGAACAGGCCGTGGTTTTCTCACCATCCACCAGTTTGAGAGTCCTACATCTATAACAGCACTATTTGTTTTTATTTGTGCAACATTTTCACTTACTGTATAATTTCCCTCAGTTATTTCAGATAATTGACCATGAATACCAAATGGGACAACTATTTTGTGTCTAATTAATGGAGTTTCTTGTACTTCACCAATTATTTCACCTTGAGAGACATTCTCTCCCTTTTTCTTAATCGGAACAAATTCCCATTTCTTGAGCTGATCTAATGCAGGAATAATTTTTCCTCTACTAATAAAGTCTCCACTCTCTTTTCTTAAAATATCTAATGGACGTTGTATACCATCATAAATAGATTTTAATAATCCAGGTCCAAGTTGTATTGAAAGTGGTCTTCTGGTATTAACTATTTTCTCTCCTGGCCTAAGCCCAGTTGTATCTTCATAAACTTGGATAGTAGATTTGTTTCCCTCCAGACGAATAATTTCTCCCAAGAGACCTAATTCTCCAATACGTACTACATCGTACATTTGAGCTTGTTCAATATCAGTTGCTACAACAACAGGACCGGATATACGTGAAACAATGGCTGTTGACATATTCTATTTTACTCCATAACCATCCTTTTTTAATATTTAATATTTATTCCTAATACACGTCTAGCCAAGGAGGATATTGATTCTTCTTGAATATCTCCCTTCAATTGAGGCATAAATAATACTAGTGGTTCGATGGATGCTTCAATTTTTTTCCTAAATAATGAGGGAAGATATTCTCGTATGAATTGGCTTGCAATAATCATCGAATATTTATGGGAAAAAAAAAGATTTTCCATCGTTTTAAGGGATTCATCCCCTCCATTTACTATGAACGTATCATCTACACCTAAAAGTCTATAACCAATTACGAGTTCTCGCTCTCCTATAACGGCTATTGTGCCCTTAGAGTCTGAGTGATGGGGTTTAGATGACATTCTATTCTGTCTCCAAAACCAACATCGATTTTATACGTTCTAATGGAAAATTATAACGCTTTCCATAAGCTATTCTCTTTATATTATCCCATTCATATTCGGCAGTAAGAATGAAATGAAAGATTGAACCCAGTGAAAGTGGAATATTCTTTAAACGTTTTAAATATGATTTACTTAAGAACTTATCAAAAGCTACTTCAAAATCAATCATGCTATTAGTTTTCATATAAGTTTCCTTAAGATAATCAGATAAATTGTAATGTTTTTGTATTTTACTTACAAACTCTTCATTACTCTTTGATCCAAATATTTCAAACAAGTCATCTATAGAAATATTTCCTCCTTTTACAAGATGTTTGTTAATTAATTCGCGATCTAAATTAGAATCCTTCCCCTTCAATATACTCAAAATATTTCTTTTATCTATTTGGACTCTAAATAAATCCCTGATTAGTCCTTCGTCACCTTGAAAAAATCTTAAAGACTCGATCAATGTAGTATAATAATAGGCTATTAGATCTGCCATCATCGGTCCAAGATCTCCTGTTTTTTGATAAGAATCCAGATGTCGCATCAATATAGGTCCATATCGATACTTTACAAGATGATTTACAACACCTTCTACCCCGGCTTGTGATAAAATAATTTTCATTTCATCATGAGATATATTTCCTGCTGAAATCCCGGCTGGAAAATTTCGGCTTGAAACAAGAAAAGGTTCAGTTTCAGTGATAGCACGACCGATAATCTTTGATGATAAAATTAATTCAATATTATGGATATCCCATTTTAAGAAATAAGCTCGAATTGCATCCCTACCACTAAATGGTGTAGATTCAAGAGCAATTTTATTGATTTCAACAATATGTCTATTAAGAGCAACTTCCAAAAGTTCAGGAAGTGAATAAAGAGATGCTGCTCGTTCGATTTCAGGTCCGTACCAAGTTGGTTCTAGGATACGAGTCATTTCAGCAACATCTTTTGCATGTAGTAAATTTTGAAGAACATTTTGAGAAATAAAATTTATTGACAGGGATTGTAATCGGCCAAATGATGATGAATACGATGACGTAGCCATTCTTACTTTATTAATTTCTCTAAAAGAAAATTCTGAATCTCATCTTCGTGGGTTCTCAATAGCTCTTCAAAAGTCAAATCAATCTCCATGGTCCCATTTGTGTTTTCTGCTAAGATTCCTCCAATAGTTTGTATTGGAGAGCCTGGATTAATGTTCAATCCGTTTAAAATGATATTATCATCATTACGACAATGTATTATAATATCCTGACTATTCAATTTCATCTTAGCGTACTTTACCATTTTTTTTATTGTATTTTTATAATCTGGTTTTTGACTATAGATTTTCAAATCTTCTCTTATAGTGTTTAACGTAGAATCCATACTTGCATTAATTGCGTCAAAGAGGATTTTTTTTGCCTTTAATCTTGATGCCTCAATTATTCGAGCTCCTTCCTTTTGGGATTTTGCTTTAGCCTCATCTGAATAATTTTGTGTCATTTCTTTGATAGTACTTTCAATGGTATGCTGAATCCTCATTTTTTTTTCCGTCAAGGTAGTATCGAGGAGGTTAATTTTCCTTGTTTTTCTTTCCTCAATCTCTTGGATGAATGTGTCCAAGCTCATGATTTATTCATTCAGTCTCCTATTACTATAGTATTCCTAGTAATAGAATGATTCCAAGAACAAAACCTATAATCCAAAGAGTTTCAGGTATGACAAAGAAGAAAAGAACCTGTCCAAACTTTTCAGGTTTTTCTGCTATTATTCCCATTCCTGCAGCACCAATACCTTGCTGTGCATTGCCAGTACCTATCAGACCTCCTGCTATTGCGATTGCTGCAGCTATTGCCAACAATGGCTTTGTGAGCCCCTCGCTTGAAGAAGTTGAGGGTTCAGCAGCGAATACTTGAGTAAAAGATAATGTAAATGCGACAAGTGTCAATCCTACAATTATTGCAATAATAGACAATTTTGAACCATTATATCGTATCATTATTAGCTAAGGTTTATTATAAATAGACATTTATAAGAGTTTTTCTTAATTTTTAAAATCTTAAATTTTAAATAGAATAATAAAATTCTTTCAATCGGGTTAGTGATCTACATTAATTTAGGATCTAACTTGTATATCTATCTAAAATAATAAAATATTTGACTTTTTATAAGTAGACCTAATCAATACAATATGTATCTGAAGAGTAGTTTTATGAAAAAGTTTCAATAAATATTCATCACTATTCTAAAGGTTTGCTTACTAAAAGATTCATATTGTAAATAGTTTTACAAATTTATAATTTGTATCTCTGGATTCTTATTCATTAAATAAAGCTATTTAGAATCTTATTTTTAAAACATGGATTAATTATTTTATTTAATATGGTTAAGATTAGCATCATGACAAATAATACTCCAATAACATTCATTACAATACATCACAAAATTTTTTCTTTTAGCTAAAAATTTAGTATAATGATTATAATTGACTTTGATTTTTTAGATAAGAACAAATACTGTGATAAATACTTGTGGTAACTATACGAATAATTCAAAATACAAATCGTATATTTGCATAAAAATGTAAAATGTAAAATAGGATTGATTTTCAGAATTTAGCAACCATAAATAAAGAAAGAGTAGATTCTTGCAAAAAAAATTTTATATTGTAAAATATCGACCCTCTAACAAATAAATATTATTGAAAATTAAATATTTTCTAAATTTTTCAAATTTTCCTCATATATACCAAAATAAGATGGCTTAAATGATTATTTTTACCAAATAGATATATTTTAAATATAAGTGTAGAATATATATAATTATGAAGGTAAATAGGAAGGTAAACAGAAATGGTCCAGATGTTTACAGCTGGCGAGAAATGGTAAAAGGTTCCGTTATTGTAATTGGAGCATTCAGTGTTTTATATGTATTCTTGATGTTTCTTACTGGTGGATTATAGGTAAAGTATATATTAATTTCCAATTTTTTATCTGATTAAGACTTGTAATAACTTGTTTTATTGACGCCCTTTTTATATTATCTTGACTATCTTAGGTTTTAATTTCTATGATTTTATATTTTGAATATTATGAGATTATTAGGCCAGTCAGTTGAATTATATTTCCTTTGGGTTATAGTTTAGAAAATGGATTTTATCTAAATTTTTACATCCTTGACAAATTCCTCCTTATTATACTTAGTCGTTTAGACCATGATAGTGTAAATATTGTAAATTGTAAAAAGTATCATATCGATTCAATATATTAGAACATTAATTTTTTAATACCTGTACCTTTTTAATAAATATAACTGCAAAAATTCCGAGATCCTAACAGAATATGTATATGTATATATTTATGTATGATATATGTTTTCATATAGAGTTACAATTGAAAAAGAGGATTTGATTAACCCATTATTTTATTACACAAATCCTATAATGTTATTGTAATTTATCCTGTGAATTTAGATAAAATATTAAGTTATTAATAATCACAATAGAAAACTGTAATTAAAACAACAAGAATTAAAGTATAAAGGAATGCTCAATGAATCATTATAAACTCTCTAATGATTAAGTAACCAATATTTAATAATTTTGAGAATATCTATTTATATATCTTCAAAACTTTTTCGCATTTCTTTTATTTGCTTTTCAAAGTTAATCAATTCAGCCGAGTGATATTCAATATCTAACTTTTTAGATAATATTCGTATGATCCTACGTTCAATAATCCTTTTACCTCCATCAATCGCAAACTGAAGAGCTTCACTAAGAGATTTTGGATCTTGAGACGTATGTTCTATTAAGAAAGAATATTTATCTTCAATATAATCTTGCACAATTTTAGAAACATCCTCGCCTAAAATTTTCATTCCTTCCTTTACTGCACTAGAATAGGCATTTTCAAAAAAAACGATATTATTTTTTCTTGAATTATCACCATTACTATTAACTTTTTTTATCATAAATTTCGTCTCTTATTTTATCATATTATTACTTTTTTTGGTTGTGATCATTTTTATTTACATCATTATTACCAATTTCTAGATTTTTAGTTTCTTCTTTTCTTTTTTTTCTTTCCATTGGTTCTTTATTCAGAGTTTCAGTCTCGTATCTTTCAAATTCTGGTCTTCGCTTATTTCTTTCCTCCTTTTGTTGTATTGATATTTCATCTTTTATTTCGTCATGGAGTTTGTTGGAATCTGATGAAAAATCTGATAATGTGTCCCCACCAACATTCATAGTTCCTACAATGTCGAATCCATCTTTAGAAAGATTAAATTCTAGTATGGAATTATCATGATAGGATCCTCTCATTTTTAATATAGTCATACTTCTTTTCACTTTAGATTTGGACTCGATATATCGCAAAAGAATGATATTATGAAAGAGTGATGAAATACTTAAATCAACCAGATTCAAGCTGCTCGATGGGGCTGTTCCAATTGTTATAATTGCAGTTAAATGGTATTTATGTATTAAACTTACAAGTCTTTTTATTATAACATACATTTCATTTTTGTAGGTGTGTTCAAATGACGTTAAGCTATCTATTACTATCCGCTTAGGTCTAATATCTGAGATTTGTTTATCTAACCTGTCTAGGAATTCATCCACACTTTGATTCTCGATCAAGGTTGATATTACAAAGAGCTCTTTTTCTTTCCAACTATCTAAATCATAGTAAGAAATCCCTGGACATCTTTTTAATTCCTCGTATGTTTCTTCTAATGTACAATATAAACTACGTTCTCCATTAATAACTCCATGAATGATAAATTCTAATGCGAATGTTGTCTTTCCTAAACCCGAAGCACCTATAATAATGCTTGCTGTTCCCTCTAGAAAACCACCTCCTATTTTTTCATCAAGTCTTTTGATTCCAGTTTTAACTCTTTTATAATTACTATAAGGATTCAATTTTATAGATTGTTTAGGAAAGATTGTCATCCCATCCTCTTTTATAACGCAAATATGCGGTTCTCTATCGATAGATGTAGTTCGCATCTTGATTACTTTTACTATAATAGGGCTAGCATTAGTATGACCATGTTCCATTTTTATGATTCCATCTGCAACGAATTCTTCAATTCCTGAACCGATGCTAACGGTTCCTATTGGAACTTCTCCTATAACTAATGTTGTTACACCTTGTGCCCGAAGCATTTTACCTAAGACTACATGCAATGCTATCCTCGCCTCATTTGGATTTATAAAAGCCTGAAGAATCGCAGAAAATGAATCAATAACTATCCTTTCAGCATGGGTTTCTTTGATTGTAGCCAAAACTTCTTCTAATGCATCTTGAATTCCTTCCTGTGTAACAGCTGAAAAATCTAAAAAAGAAAATCTATTTTGTTTTTGAAATTCCCTGAATTTCATACCAAATCTTTCTGTATTCTTATAAAATGAATAATCTGCTTCAGAAAACGATACATAAAGTCCATTTTCGTTTGTAATTAATCCATTATAAAGAAAATGCGAAGTCAGGACTGTCTTGCCAGTACCAGGATTACCTGCAATCAGAATTGTAAAACCTTTAGGAAATCCGCCCTCTATTAAAGCATCCAGACCTGATATACCAGTAGAAATTCGTTCTACTGCCATAGTGAAGTTTTCTAAAGACAATATTAAAAGTTATTGCAAACTATCTGAGTATTTGGATTATCCATTGAATTAAATACAGAATGATAATAGAATAAATAAATTTTGAAGATTGGGATTTGCCATATCAATCAATCAAAATATCTATTTTTTTCCACTTGAATATTAAGATCTGAATAAAAACTAGTTTTCCAATAAATTGAACTTGCTGTATACTACCATAAAAAAAGGAAATTAAATTCAGAATTAGTTATTTTTATACATATTTTTTGGAAAGACTATTGATTCTATTTGAATAAAGAACCTTTCGATTTAAATTATCCTTATCAAGAAACAGTAGTATGTCTGAAGAAGCACAACAACAAAATCAGATTACACCACAACAAAATGATGTCCAAATACGAGATGCAATATATATTGGAAAAAAACCATTGATGGCATACGTTACATCAACATTAATACAGTTAGCAAATCAGCCTACAGTAACCATAAAAGCAAGAGGTTTAAGTATTGGCAGAGCAGTTGATGTTTCACAAATTATATTGAAACGAATGGAGAATGCAGGCTACACTATTGGTGATGTAAAGATCGGTTCAGAGACTGTACAATCAGAAGATGGAAGGACAAGAAACGTTTCTACGATCGAAATAGTAATCAAGAGAAGCTAGGTTAGTTAGTTATTTTTTTGAAAACTAACATTAATTTTTGTTATTTTTCCTTTATTCCCATTATTAAAATAATTATTAGTATCATCCAGTTTAATCAACACAGAGGTAAGGCTTCGTTCTAGTTGGCTTATGACAAAAATTGCTGCCCTTTATTTAGCTCATCTTAATCCATTTACGAAAGCTCATCAAGAGATAATACAACTTTTACAGAAAAATTATAGAGTATATGTTTTTCCAGTAAGATTTTTACAAAATGGAAGAGAGATGAATACACGCAGTTTTCCATTTCCTTATGAGATTAGAAAATTAATGATAGAATCAGTTTTTCCAAATGACGAAAATGTAATAGTGTCACCTAATTACACATTTTTTGCTCCTTTCATCAAGTATTGTCCACCAGTCTTTTCTCCCTATTCTTGGAAAATTAGAGAACAGGTCTTAAAGTCAGTTATAGAAAAAAAATTTATATCATATACGGGTGACCGAATAGAGAGATATGCTCTAACGATTTATAGATTTAATCCAATCAAAGCCAAAAGACACCCTATATCTGCTACTCAGGTTAAAGAAGATATTTATCAGCAGGCTCTGAATAAAGGAGAAAATTCAAAGAATTCACAGTGGAAAGTTAAAATTCCAAATCCCATAATCAAAATTATTGAAGATAACTGGAGTATAGTTGAAGAATTTGCAAATAAAAAAGATGAAACTTTAAAAGTAGTCGGGGTAAAATTTCCTAGAAAAGGATTTTTTTGAATAGAATAACTAGAGAAAACTTTTATAAATTCTTAAAAATACGTTTCTTAAAATGAAGAACAAGGGAGCAGAATACATTTGGTTTGACGGTAATTTTATTGAATGGGAGAAGGCATTAATTCCAATAAATACGCATGCATTACACTACGGGACTTCGGTCTTTGAAGGAATTAGAGCCTATAAATCAAACAGCAATTTACATATTTTTAAATTAAAAGAGCATATGGAAAGACTATTTCGCTCCGCCTCAATATATTCTATTAAAATTAATCATACTATAGATGAATTGATAGATGGGACTGTTCAGTTGTTACGAAAAGTCAATATGAGGGAATCATGTTATATTAGACCACTTTCATTTGTAGGAGTTCACGGTATAGATCTCAATGTAACATATGAATCTCCAACTCATACCTTCATTCTTGTATTTCCATTTGCCAGATATTTCAATACCGAAGGCATTAGAGTAGGCGTTTCTTCTTGGAGAAGAATCCACGACTCTTCTACTCCTCCCATAGCTAAGGCAGGGGGAAATTATCTTAACTCCATTCTGGCAACACAAGAATGCAAAAGAAATGGTTATGATGAAGCTATAATGCTTGATAAAAATGGAAATGTAAGTGAAGCCCCTGGCGAAAATATTTTCGTTATCAAGAATAAAACTATATTCACTCCTGACATGTCTTCGTCGATTCTAGAAGGGATTACTAGGGACACAGTAATTTCACTTGCCAAAGATCTCGGTTATACTATTATTCAAAGACCAATATCTCGTTCAGAACTTTATATTGCGGAAGAGATTTTCTTAACAGGAACAGCTGCTGAGATCATTGGCGTGATTAGTGTTGATGGAAGAAACATACAAAATGGAAAAGAAGGTAAAATAACTAAAAAAATAAGGGATGCTTACAATGATATAGTAACTTGTAATCATACTAATGAGAAATACAAAGGATGGACGACTGAGGTATGGTAAATGATATTCAAGCTTCCAACAATAAAGATGTAATCGGTAGCAATGTAATAGAATTAGGAAAAGTAGAAAAAAATACGATTAAAGACAAATCGAGAAGACTAGATAAAAGTGGATTAAAGAATAATAATGATGTAAAAATAGGCATTATAGGTGTTGGTGGTTGGGGAAAAAATCATTCACGAGTTCTTCATGATTTTGGAGTACTAACATCCATATGCGATATGGATAAAATTAAAGCAAAAAACCTGGCAACTCGATATAATGTAAATCATTATGGTTCAATAGATGATATGATAGATACCGAAAGTTTAGATGCATGCTTGGTTTGTACTCCAACTAAGACACATTACCCAGTTGCCACAAAATTGATGGAAAAAGGAATCAATGTATTCGTTGAAAAACCATTATCATACTCTTCAAAAGAATGCGAAGAAATGATACAAATAGCAAAAAAGAATAAAATATCATTGACATGTGGCTATATTGAAAGATTTAACCCTGCCGTCCAAGAAGTAAAAAAAATCCTCTCTGACAACGTGTATGGAGAGTTATTAATGATTGAATTTCACCGAGAAAATAGAATGCCTTTACATATCAAGGATGTGGGAATTATATACGATACAGCCGTTCATGATATAGATACAGCAATATACCTTTTTGGGAGTAAACCTAATGTTGTATTTGCGAGAGCAGGCAAGATTTTTCACTCCTTTGAAGATTTTTCTAATATTATTTTAGGGTTTGGAAAAGATAGAGTAGCAGTAATATCTTCAAACTGGATTACACCAAAAAAGGTCAGAAACTTTAGCGCTGTTTGCACTGATGCAATAATTAATGGTGATTTTATCAAACAGGAAATAACTATAGAAGATTCTCTTTGCACAACTACTCCAAGGAGGCAGAATTTAGTTGAACCCCTTTCCCTAGAATTAAGAAATTTTATTGAAGTTATTGAAGGGAAAAGAGATCATCCAGAGGTATCTCCAGAAGAAGCTACCAACGTAACCAAGATTGCAGAGGCAGCACTTTTATCTAGTAATACAGGAGCTCCTATTTATCTTAATTTAGGATGATATAAAATGAAAAAATATATGTTGGATATATTGGCTTGCCCCATAGACAAAAACTATCCTTTGGAATTAATAGAGTTAGCGATAAAAAATCTAGAAAAAGACAATCTAAAAGAGAATGTACATCCAACAAATAATGAGGAGAATAACAATAGCATAAAAAAAATTCAAAATGATAGCGGACTGAACCATAAGAATAAAATTCATGACAATGAGCAAGTAACAGTAATAATTGATGGAATATTATTTTGTAAAAAATGTTCTCGTTTTTATCCTATTATTGATGAGATTCCCATCATGTTACCTGATGAACTACGAGATAAACAAAAAGATCTTCAATTTTTAAAAAAATGGGAAAATTATCTCCCTGAACTAATATTAAAAAATTCTAATCCGTGGCATTTATAGGGTATTCTTTACTGCTATAGAATAATGAAAATTATCCAAAGAAAAGTTAATCAAAAGCAGACTAAAACAAAGAATAAAAATAAAAAGGATATTAAAAGTAATAATAATATTCTAAACAAAATAAAAATTGCTAAAGTTAATAATTATGTATCCAAGACAGCAAAAATTGGGAAAAATGTAAAGATATGGCATTTTGCATATGTTGGTGATAATACCATAATAGGAGACAATGTTATGGTGGGATCTCTTTCTCATATAGATTATAATGTCAAAATTGGAGATAATACTAGAATTGAGGGCTCTGTTTATATTCCACCTTTAACAGTAATAGGAAACAATGTATTCATTGCCCCTGGAGCTACATTTACTAATGATCCATATCCTATGAGCCCAAAAATGATAGGAGTTACGGTCCAAGATGGAGCAATTATAGCTGCAAGAGCAGTAATCAAACCTGGTGTTACTATTGGAAAAAATGCTGTCGTTGGTATGGGTGCTGTTGTTACAAAAGATGTGCCCTCTGAAACTGTCGTGATTGGCAATCCTGCCAGGATTAAATACTCTAGAAAGGAATATGATGAAAAAAAGTCATTATGGGAAGATCCTAACAGCTAGATTAGTATTAACAAGATTAAAACGGAACTTACTAACTAATTAATCTCGACAAATATCTTTCTAAAAGAAAAAGAGTATTACAACAATTTTTTTCTTGTTTTTGTTGATTTAATTGTATTAAACCACTTCGCAAAAAGGATTCGCCTTTATAATAATCGTTTCTGCACTATTATTTTTTGATAAAGAATGAAAATCTGTTTTAGAGCAGGCAATAGATATAGTAGTCTTATCACTTGGATAATTGTCAAGTGTATTTTTTCCTCTTCTTTCCACATCTCCTATATAATCTCTTAACCTTGATTCTAACAGTGTATATACATCTATCTTGTCTCCTCTCATCTCGTTAACATCTAAGGTCCAAGAAATTGAAATTTTAGTTTTACTTGCTTTGAGATCTCTTTTTTTGAGAATATATCTTACTTTGTCAATAAGATTTTTAGTGTAACCCTCTATGCTTTTGATCGTACCGTTAACAAGATAGACAAGAGGATTAGAACCATGTAAAGAAGACTGAATTATTCTTAGGTCATGCAATCCATTTGTAATGTCATCTAAATAAAGATCTTTGTGAAAATTATCAACAATTCGATTATCTATCCCATACCCAGTTGCAAATTTGCAAACTTCTAGTACACTTGCAATTCCAGAATAATGACGTAAGATTCTGGAAACATAAGCCAATTCGGCAGATAAAATATCAACAAAATTGATTTCCTGATTAGTAAATTTTTTTAATATATCCTCTAAAAAGATATCTCTCTTAGAGTTGAAGTTACCCAAAAGAGTAGTAGTAGAGAGAATAGGACCTGAACTAAGAGGCATATAATAATAATTTAACTTCTCGCCAACTGTCATACCTGTTGTGTGTTCTAAAATATCTATATTCTCTTCATTCCCCGCTATCCCCGTTGGAAGCGGATAGACAATAGATGTATTATTATTGATAGGTTTAATGGCATCGATAAATTTTGAAGATATATCAATTTTAACTTCGTGACCAATCTTTCTTATTTTAGGAAAAAAGAAGAGATACGATGCAGAAGATATTACTTTATCCATTGACTCTACTTCAAGTAATGGTTGGTCTTCGATAAGATCCGATGCGTTAGAATATGTTCTAGTAATATCTTTATTTAATAATATTCCCATTTTCGAAGATTCATCAATAATTGAGACTTTGTGCCCTGCAGATACAATAGATGAAGCGAAGTTATATCCTTCAGTACTTAATCCATAGACTGCAATATTTGGAGAAAAGGGCACTTTAACAATCAGATATAGAAAAGAGCTCCTTAGTAAAGTTATTCATTTCTTTTAGCTAATAATTATATAGTAAAAAACTCAATTTTTATTTCATTCATTACAAGGCGCTCGGAAGAACCACACTGACTAAAAAGAAAAGTATATTCAGTGATATATTACGTATTTATATTATTGAGAATTTGGTTTGATATCCTTACTCCAAAGCAAATAATGTTTTTTAAATATTTTGTAGATATGTTGAAAGAAAATGATCATGAAATACTATGTACTGGAAGAGAATATAGAGAAGCGAAAGAATTAGCAAAAATAAAGAAAATCAACATACAAACAGTAGGTAAACACGGTGGAGATAACAAATATGAAAAATTAAATACAAGCACTGAAAGGGCATTTCTTCTTTCTAGTTTAATAAATTCCTTCAACCCAGATTTGACTGTCTCTTTTTCTTCTCCGGAAGCATCAAGAGTAGCTTTTGGATTGGGAATAAAACATTATATATTTAATGATTCACCACACGCTACTGCAGTTGCTAAACTAACTGTTCCGCTAGCTGATAGGTTATTTTGTCCTTGGATAATACCTTTGGGAGAATGGACAAAACTTGGTTTAGATAAAAATATGGTAACACAATATAGAGCACTTGACCCTATAGTTTGGTTAAAAAAAGAATTACAATATTATAACATCCAAGATATTTCAAAGTTACAAAAGATATTAAAAATTGATAAAGATAAAAAGACTCTACTCATTAGACCTGAAGAAATAAAAGCATCATATATTGCAGATAAAAATGTAAAGAGTTCTATAGGCTTAATAGATGAGATAGTTAAAAAATTCTCTCATAAATATAATATTTTAATTCTTGCAAGATATCTTGATCAGGTTGATTTTTACAAGAGTAGATTTGAAAAAATGGATGGAACAAAAATAATAGAAACTGTTATGGATGGTAATCTATTATTAAGATTTGCAGATCTCTTTATAGGAGCTGGAGGCACAATGAGCGCTGAAGCAGCATTAATGGGCAAGCCTGTTATTTCAATAACTCCTATAAATTTTTATGTTGAAAAATACCTTATTAAAGTAGGCTTAATTAAAAAGATAAGAAACTCGGTGACCTTAACTAAATATATAAAAAGTATTCTTTCTGAAGATGGACTAATAAAAAACAAAGATAATACTCTTAATAATACTAAAAAATTGTTTAACCAGAGCACCGTAAGGGAGACTTCTTTAAAAATTCAATCAGAAATGGAAGATCCCATAGAAATATTCAAAAAATTTCTCTTTATTCCATAACATTATAATTCTAGTGATTTACACGACATTATGCCCGGAAGCCCGGTGGAGGAAATATTATTTTCCGCCGAGTGTAGCGGCCAAGCATAAAGGCCTTTGGAGCCTTTGACCCCAGTTCGAATCTGGGCCGGGCTATAAATTCTTTATTAAATGCAATAGTTAATTATTTTAACTTTCTTATGATGGAAACAAAAATATATTAGAATTTGAGTTAGGAAATTTTGCCAATTCTATTATTTATTTTTATCTTCAACAAAAGTATTTAAAATCACCTCTTTCTCCAAGTTATTAAATGCTGTATGCAGCATTTCTTTTCTTTCTGATATTGCTTTACTGTAAAACAAAAGTGATTTATCGATCGAATTTACCATTTCATTCTGCTGGAATGGGTTTGGAGATCCGTAGGACTTGCGGAACAATATTGATTTTTCAGGAGTTGTGTCCTTTATAATCAACATAAGATCATCTACATCTATTTTAATTTTTAAAAGATTTAAAATCTTATTCAGATCCTGTTTAGAAAGTTGACTTAATGAAATATTCTCATTTTTTATAGCCTGTTGTACTAATGCACCGACTAATTTGTGTACTTTTCTAAATGGAATATGGTATTTGATTACAATTTGTTCAGCTATATCCAAAGATACACCATAGCTTTTGTTTGCAGAATTGAAGGCATTTTTTTTGTTCACTTTTAAAGTATTAATAACACCTTTCATTATAAGTAAAGATTCTTTGACTATTTTTGACGAGTTTGACAAAAGCGGTTTAAGATCCTGCAAATCTCTATGATATCCAGACGGAAGATTCTTTATTATAGATAGTGAAGCTATTAACATTCCATGAACTATTGAAGTACGTGATCGAAGTATTTCAAGAGGATCAGGATTCTTTTTTTGTGGCATAACGCTTGAAGTAGAGCTGTACCTGTCTGATAGTTCAATATAATTAAATTCAGAAGTAGACCATAAAATAAAATCTTCAGCAATTCTACTGAGCGTACTCATCAAGATTGAAAGAAAAGACAAATACTCAATCAATGAATCTCTCGAACTAGTAGCATCAATAGAATTCTCCAATAAGCCTCGAAATCCTAAAAAGGAAGCGGTATAGTTTCTATCTATTGGAATTCCTGTTCCTCCAATAGCACAAGATCCAAGTGGTGATAGATTAATTCTATCAAAGGAGGAACTTATTCTCTCCAGATCTCTTAAAAGGCTAAATGAATAGGATAAAAGATAATGAGAAAACGTTCCAATTTGAGCTTGTTGTAGATGAGTATAGAGTGATATTATTGTATTCTTGTGTTCTTTGGATTTTTCAACTAGAGATTTTATAATATTAATAATTAATTCACAGATATCAATAATATCATCTCTCAATTTCATTCTTACATCCAGAATGACTTGATCATTTCTAGATCGACCGGTGTGCATTTTTCCTCCGATGTCTATTCCTATATCTTGAATAACTATGGATTCGACTAGTTCATGTATATCTTCTGATAAAAATAGTTCATTTGAAAGTATATTCTGGCTATTTGTTGATTCAAATTTTATTTTACTCAAAGAAGAAAGAATTTTAGATAATTCAGCTGATGTTAAAATTCCAATTTTGTTTAGCATAAGACAATGAGCCTGAGTTCCCAAAATATCATAGATGAGTATATTAGTATCTTCATTAAGGGATGAAAGAAAATTTAATACATCTTTATCTAAATTTTCTTTCTGTCTAGAGCGATACAAAATACTACATAATAAAGTGAAAAAAGATATAATATATTCATTTATTCTTTAACGATAACCATTTCCACCTAAACTGAACATAAAATAATGAGGTGAACTCAATAAATAGTTAAATATGGTTTTTCATAACTTTATATAATGTCTCAAGATATGCAACAAACTCGTAGACTAATTTTTGATGAGTTGTCAAAAATTGTAGATCCTGAAATAGGTGTTTCGATTATGGAATTAGAATTAATTGATAAAGTAGATATTGCAGAAAAAGATGTAAATGTTGATTTACATTTAACAAGCCCATTTTGTCCTGCTGTATTTGGTTTTAAAATTGCTCAAGATGTAAGAGATAATATTTATAAAATAGAAGGAATTGAAAACGTAAAGATAAACGTAAGCAATCATTTTATGGCTGAAGCTATAAACAAGCAAGTAAATGAAAGCAAACTTCCTTCCAAGGAAGAGAATCAAGAAAATAAACAATAGTACTAACTTTTTTCTTGTATATAATAGATTACTTATTTAATTAAGTAATTTAATTAATAATTAATTTTCTTATTTTTTATATTTTCTCTTTTTTTATTTCATCTTCTTTTATTTATTTCACATGAGTGGCATCTCAAAATAATGTTAGTTAGGTTAGCGCATCATGAAAAGCTTGGTTATTTTTTCATTTATCATTATTCTCATTTTTTTCTGTATCTCCTTCTCCTTCTTCTGCGGTGTAGGGGTTAGATGATCTGTCTTGAAGTTTTGCAATTTTTTTTTCGCTATTTGAGAACCCCAATAGATGACTTCTAAGAAGCTGTATACCCAAAGCTGGATCTACTCCTTTCGGACAAACATTGCTGCAAGAACCTGCAAAATGACATCTTGATATCCCATGACTCGTATCAATTACTTTTAATCTATTTGATTTGTCTGTATCGCGTGAATCAGCAAAATATCGATATGCTTGGGATAATGCTTGAGGGCCAGGGAATTTTAGATCAGTAGCTACAGTTGGACATGCAGAATAACATAAACCACACTTTATACAGTATGAAAATTGAAGAAATTTATCCAAATCTTCTGGGGTCTGCTCATATTCTGTAAGTTCATTGACATCTGGAATATCAGCCTTTTTGTTTTGAATATACGGCATGACACTACGATGATGATTAATGAATTGTGAAAAATCAGTAACTAGATCTCGAATATACGGAAAGTTAGGTAGAGGTTCACAAGTAATTGTGTTTGTAGCAAGCTCTGAAATCTTTGTATAACACGCTAGCCGAGGAATCCCATTTATTTTCATTCCACAAGAACCACAAGAAGCCATTCTGCAGGAATAACGAATGGCAATACTACTATCATGATAACTTTTGGCATCCAATAATGCATCTAATACAGTAGTCCATCTCTTTACTGGAATCTGAAATTCATCAAAATGATGGACATCTTTAGGATCTTGGATTGCATTAATCCTAAAAACACGTAATTTTACAGAACTTTTTGTATTGTCGGTAGTGTTTGATATTTCTATAGCCTCCTTATTTTTTATATCTCTTTTTTTATCTTTTTTGAATATTTTCATATTACAAGATCACCTTCAAATTCAACCTACTGAGAATCCATTTGCGATGATTATCGTTCGAGTTCCATAAGCAATTATTCCAATCATTGCAACTATCACCAATATATTAACTGCCCTTTCCCAAATTAGAGTCTGTCGTATTTCGAGTAAGATAACCCTGAGGCCATTGAAGCCATGTATAGCTATTAGTACCAAAATAGATTCTAACAATAGTGCATAAAAGATATTTTTATAATTTAATATAACATTTTCAAATTCTAGCGACATATTAAATGGCATTATTAATCTCATAAGGATATGAATAGCAACTACAAATAATGCACTTATTCCAGTAATGTAGTGAATCTTCGTTATCTGGCTCTCTCTTAAAAGAGTGATATTTGTAAACCATCTAGTCCTTTTATTACTATTATTTTTGAAATTAGAGGATGTCATTTCATTACTCACTCTCCACTAAAAAGAACATTTGCCCCATATAGCATTGCAACAGCGGCTAGAATAAACGCAATCCACAATCCAGAACGTTGTTTATTGTTAACAGATGTTGGATCATATGGATAGTCAGGTCTTCCTGGTTTTCCAAGACCTTGGCCAGACTGGGTAAATATCAATCTGATTCCATTAATTGTATGAAAAGTACTTGCTCCTATTACGAGAATTAGAAATAAATGGCCTCCTATAGTCTGGGTCAATTCTAACATTGCAGCCCATGCATCTGGACCGCTCACTAACGAACTAGTTTCATAAACGTGACCAATAAAATACACTAATAGAAAGATTCCTGTTAATCTCTGAAACCAGTAAGAAACTCGTTCCCATCCATATATTATTGGATTAAGCCATCCTCTAATGCCTGCTCTATTTGTTCGGTCATTTTTATTGTTGTCATCAATTCGTTTTGCCGCTGATGTAGTGGATGTCATATCAATATTTCCTCTCCACAGGAGCATATCTTGTAAATGTGACTGGATGCCAAGTTAATCTTGGTTCATCTTCAGAATTATAATAGGCTAACGTATGTTTTAGAAAATTTATATCATCCCTATTTGAATAATCAATTCTTGCATGTGCTCCTCTGGACTCCTTTCTATTTATAGCACCCATCAATACTACTTCTGCTGTCCTCAACATAGCATCAATCTCCATCACATTAGTAAAATTAGTATTATATTCTTTTGATTTATCATCAACATGTTTCCAAGTTAATGCTTTCAGCTCTCTTATTCTTTTCAAGCCAGAAACTAGAGTTTCCTCTGTTCTGAAAACATATGCTTTGTCATCCATAGTGTCAGTTAATTCCTTTCTCACTTCGTATGGATTAACTTGTCCTCTTCCTCTAAAAATGCCATCGAAAATTCTTTTTTCTTCGGCAAGAACTTGGTCATGTGATATTTCAATTGTAGAACCTTTTCTATCTAATGCAAATTGTGCTGCTTGCTCTCCAGTCATTCTTCCCCAAACGATACATTCTGATGTTGAATTTGCACCTAATCTATTTGCTCCGTGTGTGCTATTACATGCAGCTTCACCTGCGGCCCATAAACCTCCCAGTTCTGTTTTCCCATCAAAATCGGTATGAATTCCTCCCATCATATAATGACAGACAGGTCTAATTTCAATAGGAGCCTCTATTACATCAATACCTGAAAATTTTATTCCGATTTCTCTGATTCCGGATAGTTTTTCTTTAATTTTTTCGTCTCCCAAATGTGTCAAATCTAATTTTAAACAATCATAACCTGATTCGTGTTTGAAACCTTTTCCTTCTTGAATTTCCCTGATCATTGATCTCGATACTACATCTCTAGGGGCAAGCTCTAATTTTTCTGGAGCATATTTCTTCATAAATCGTTCATTCTGATTATTAATGAGATAACCGCCTTCTCCTCTAGCTCCTTCTGTTATTAGGATTCCTGAGGGTAAGATACCTGTTGGATGAAATTGAACAAATTCCATGTCTTTCATTGCTAGTCCGGCACGGTAAGCCATATCAATACCATCTGGGGTAGAAGAATAAGCATATGTAGAAAAGCTGTAAATCCTGCCTGCACCTCCTGTACATATAATTCCAGCTGGAGCCTTTATTTTGACAAAATTTCCGTTTTTCATTTCAATTGCTGTTAAACCACGGAATAAATTATTCTCCTTAAGTATACTAGTGCAATACCATTCATTATAAAAATTAATGTTATCGTACTTTTGACATGTATCGTATAAGGTTTGCATTTCATAAAAACCAACTTTATCCTGAGCATATGTAGCGCGAGGGAAAGAATATCCACCAAATTTCCTCTGTCCGATTCTTCCGTCTTTTCTCCTAGACCACGGCATACCCCAATGGTCCAATTGATAAATTTCATGAGGTATTGTTTTTACTAGTCTTTCCGCAACATCTTGATCGGCTAAAAAATCACTTCCTTTTATTGTATCATAAATATGAGATTCTATATTATCTCCTTCATCTTCAAATAAAACTGCTGCAGTCCCTCCTTCAGCAGAGACAGAATGAGATCGCATTACTTGAACTTTGGAAAAAACACCTATACTGGTATCACCTTTTCCATATGCTGCTGCTGCAATTGCAGCTCTCAAGCCAGCTAGGCCTGATCCAATAATAACAACATCATGTTGAATCGAATCTGTCACTAATTTTATCCCAAAAACGTGTATTCTTATAATACAAATATACTTTATGATTGATTCATGAGAAAATTTCATGATGAAAGATACTTGTATGTTAATTTTGTCTATTTTAAAAAGAAATACAAAATGAAAAAAGATGAATAAGCAGAATAAAGCGTACCGAGATGAATAATGATAAGTAAATTTTGTTGATTACTAGAATGAGTTGTCAAGATTTACATTTATTACTAGTATGTAATTTGTAATTTTTATTATGGTTATAGAGTATCAAAAGAAGGTATTCTTTGCTCCAAATACTTCAGACCAAGATATAGTAGATAGAGCAATCAAAATTCTTATTGAGAATGGTATAAATGACAAAGACATCCAAATTAACTATAATACAAATGATTTAGAAGAGGGAGATCTTTATATCAGTTATGACCCTCCAGATCTTGTGATCCGAACTGTTTACCAAAAGAAAACTAGTGGAATCATAAAGATGAAAAGTATTGCAATGATAAATCTATAGTAGTAACCGATGAATATTTTTATCTAATGATTCTATATTTTCAATCATCTCTGTTCCATCCTTCATATTTTTAATTATTACATTGTTCTTTGAAATTTCATCTGGAGCAATAATTAGAGTCAGAGCTACCCCCTTTGAAGAAGCGTCAGAAAGTTGTTTTCGAAGTGATCTATTAGATAAATCATATTCTACACTATAGCCTTTTCTTCTTAAACTGCTCAAAATTGAAAGAGCTTTATTTCTAACTGATTCATTACTATTAGCAATATATACAATTTTTTTTATCTTTTTTGGAAGTTTTTTATTATATTGCAAGGCTAAAATTATCCTTTCTACACCTCCAGCTGCACCTGCTGCGCCAATATCAGGACGTCCAAATACATTGGTAAGTTTATCGTACCTCCCACCTCCCACTAAAGAACCAATATTAGAGAGCTTGTCAAATACCTCAAAAACAATTCCAGAATAATAGTCTAATCCTCTCACTATACCTAGATTTACTCTTATATTCTGAATATTTCTGGATTCTAATGAAAAAAACAAATCTTTTAGATATCTAGTATTTTTTAAATTCTTTAACTTTTCATGAGAGTTAAGATCCAAAATAGCTCCTTTGAAAGAAGAAATTTCCAATAGATCTCGAAGAATTTGTTCATTAAGAACGTCTTTGTATTCGGTACATACTTGTCTGATTCCTTTTTTTGGTACTTTATCTATAGCTCTAAAAAGATTTCCGATGGAATATTCATCGTCAAGCCAGTACTTGAGTTTAATATATTCTTCAAGAATTCTTCGATCACTTATTTCAATCATTATTTCAAGATTAAGTTTAGTAAAAAAGTTAGAAACAAATTCAATTATTTCTGCTTCTGAATCGATATTAAAATTATCATAAATTTCAATATCCCATTGGTGAAAATAGCGATATCGACCGGCTTGGGGTTCGTCATATCTGAAAACTCCACCAAAATTTGCCAATTTTATAGGCATAGGTATATCTCGTTTTGAAACAGCAAATCTGGTTATCCCTATTGTAAGGTCATAACGTAAGGCGATATCTCGTCCAGCTTTGTCCTTGAAACTATAAACCTCGTTTATTATTGATTCGCCGCTTTTTGCTTCTAGTGTTGATAATAATTCAATAGGTGATGGTTCAATAACTTGAAAATTATATGAGGAAATCGTTTCATAAAATTTTTCTCTAATATAATTAATATAAAAGGCATCTTCTTGAGATATATCTCTCATCCCTCTTGGTAAATCCAACTTCACAATAAAAATTCAAAAATCTTGGAATTTAGATTTTCCGTTTTTTCATTATTTTTATAATATGGTTTAAATCAGTTCATTGAGGAATGGAAGAGAAATTTAGATATCTAGAACATATGACAGATCTAATAGTAGAAGCTTATGGTAATACTTTACCAGAATTATTCGAGAACTCGACTTTAGGAATGATAAATGCCATGTTCGACATTTCCAATATAGAATTAAATCATTCACTCAAGATAATTGCACAAGGACATGATTTTAAAAGCTTACTCTATGACTGGATAGAAAAGATCATATTATCGATATATATTGACAGGATGATTATTGTAAAGTTTGATTCTTTTTCATTCTCAAAAATGATTACAAATAACCATATTAAGAATAATAATAACAATAACAATAACCTAATTACTACAACAAACTTGACAGAAATGGAATTTGTAGATGCTCTAGGTTTGAATAATGCTACTGAGAGCTCGGATTCAAAACTTTCAGAAGAATGTAATTGCATTTATAAAATAGAATGTACTGGACATGGAGATAGGATTGATTTACATAAACACGAGTACAAGATAGAAGTAAAATCTGTAACATACCATGAAATGAAAATAAATAGGGACAAGGATGGTCATTTTACTTCGAAATTCTTGGTAGATCTATGACAATTATACTCACTAACTAATTAACCGTTCTACAAAAATCTTAAATAATTTTATAAACTTTAGTTATTATCAATGGGTACTCACATGAATTCTAATCCAAACAATAATGATGAACTCATAATAGAATTGTCTGAAGAGAACTTTGAAGAATCAATAAACGGTAATAAACCAATTCTTGTTGATTTTTGGGCTACGTGGTGCGGTCCATGTAAATTTATGGTACCTGTATTCGATAAAATGGCAGAAAAATATTCATCAAAGATTGATTTTGGTAGACTCAATGTAGACGACTCTCAATCAATCGCTGTAAAATATGACGTCTATGCAATTCCCACATTTATAATATTTTATAAAGGAGAAATAATCGAACGCGCAGTCGGTGCTGTAGGGGAGAAAGGGTTAGAAAATATACTTGGAAAAATTCCTTAAATCTTTCTTTGGCTTGTCATTTTTTAGTGACAGAAGATCATCCTTCAAGTTATTACTACTTTACCAAACTATTGACAATACTAAATGTGATTATTTTCTGGTTGATCGGGTGACGAATCCTAAAGGCTATGACAATTTATTTAACTTGATTTTACCTTTTTATTTGATGAGATATTTAATTTAATTATATGTCATTGTTAGAAGGAGGAAGGGAAGGAAGAAAGAAATATATGCAGAATTCCCGACAAGTCTAAAATATTTTTCTTCAGCAAAATCAAATATATCCATATGCCGGATCAGATTTTCTTTTTAAATTCAAGATAAATTCAAATACTTCTTTTTCTTCATCATTGAGTCTATGACTAAATTTTTCAATTAATAGCTTTGCCTGTCTACTATTTAGATCAGTATAAAAAAAATCTCCTTCATTGATTTGTCTCCCAATTGTAGGGCCTCTTATAGATACAGCAACCTGCATACCTTTTCGTGCTTCGTCAATATTTTTTCCTTTATCTTGAATTTGATGGATTGTTCCCACCTTAGATCCTTGCTCATTTATAATATGATTTTTTTGTTTGATTTTTCCGACAATTATTTCTGCTCCGAAAACAGCTGGGTCATTTCTTCTAAATACAAAACCCTTTAAAAACTGTATTTTACAAATAGATGGAATTTCCTCATACATGATGGAATCGGCATGTTCTTTCTGATATTTTACCCAATCAGTATAGGTTCTTACTAGATTATAGATAATTTTTTCATTAAATATTGGAACTTCTCGTTCTGCAGATTCCTTTTCAGCATCATCTAAAACTTTAACATTGAAACCCAATATTACTCCAAGATATCTTTCTTTATCCTTAACTGCATGAGCTGCCAAAACATCTCTTCTAGTTATATGGCCAATATCAGCAGTTTGAATAGGTATATTTTCTTTTTTCAACATATCAATTATAGCTTCAAGGGATCCAATTGTATCACATCTAAGAATAACTCCTAATGCATTAGTATTATTAATAAAAGTACCTTTGACTTCTGATTCAATAAGCTGTCGAATCTCTTTCTCCTCTTGTTGGTTTCTTACTACATACAAAGGACTGCCTGCCAATACACCTTCCAAGTCAGGAGATACTATTCTTAAACCCGCTGCTGAAATTACTTCAGTTACTGACCTAAATTTATCGCGAGGATCACGCATTTCATCGAGAGGTTTTGGAAGGAGTAACGCTTTAACTTTAGTTACTACTATATCATCTCTCTTTGCAACCATGATCATATCTCCTTGCTTAATAGTTCCATCTAATAATATCATATTTGCAGAAGGACCAAGACCAAGTTCTTCGTTGATTTCTAGAATTATACCTCTAACATGGTCGTAACGTCTCTCCAACCGTTTTTTCATATACTGTTGTGCTAAGCCGACAAGCACCGCCATCAATTCTGGGATTCCAATTCCTGAAACAGCACTAATTGGAACTATGGCCAACTCTTTATCAAATTCTTTAATCCGCCAAAAAGCTTCAGAATTAAAGCCCATCCGCGAGAGTGATCCTACCACAGTGTAAATTTTTTCATCTAAAAGAGTAAGAACATTAGAATCCTGTTTCTTTATTTCTTCAGATATAAAACCTAAATTAATTGTATTTCCCTTTCGGCTACGACTAGTATCTCCCTTTTTTTTCCCTTTCCAACCTGAAACCATATCCACTTTATTTAATGCCACCACAAATGGAACCTTTCTCTTTTTTAGTATCTCTATGCTTTCTATTGTCTGCGGCTCGAATCCTTTGTTTACATCTGCAACGACTATTGCTATATCTGCAGCAGACCCTCCTCTACTTCTAAGATTAGCAAACACTTCATGTCCAGGAGTATCAATAAATAACAGTCCTGGAATTTGCTCATCAGTCTTAGTAAGTCGTTCATATAAAACTCCGGTTATTGTCTTAATTGTTTCTATTGGAAAAAAGCTTGCTCCAATATGTTGTGTGATGCCTCCAGCTTCTCTTGCCTGTACTGCTGTACCTCTTATCTTATCTAATAAGGAAGTTTTTCCAGAGTCTACATGACCCAATACAACTACTACTGGCTGTCGGAGATTCACATTGTTACTACTTAAAAATGACTGTTGATTCTTTTATAAAACTTTCATATGAATCAGAAGCATGGATAATATTCTTTGTAATGCCAAGACCATAATCTCCCCTAATTGTTCCGGGTTGAGCTTCAAAAGATCGAGTTGAGCCAATCATTAGTCTTACAATATTTATCGCATTCTCTCCTTCCAAAATACATGCTACAACAGTCGAAGATGAGATAAATGACACAAGTTCATTGAAAAATGGCTTATCTTTGTGAGCAGAATAAAATTCTTCTGCTTTTTCTTTTGTAAAAATATATGACTTGAGTTCTTTAATTAGAAATCCCTTAACCTCAAATCTAGATAATAGTGTTCCAGTGAGTTTGCGTTCAAAAGCATCAGGTTTTACAACTATTAATGTTTGCTCGTTCATCTATATTATCAATTCGATTCAATTTTAGGATTTGGAGACCCTGATTCCACCCTTGACGTATTTGTTAGTCCATTTCATCTTGCGGGGATCTCTTCTTAACTTTCGAAGATTTTTTTTGCATTTGTTTGAACATGTCCATTGAATAGCTCCATCATTCTTGACCAACATAATTCCGCTAGCAGAGGAAATACGTTGTCCACAAAAGAAACAATTGCGTAAAGAAGTAGCTGTTTTACTCATTTAATTAAACCTCATTATTTTTCTCTTTATATATCATTTATATTACTTTATTTTTCTGGCTTCTCTTTCAGTCTCTCGGAGCATCAGTACATCATTCATCCTAACAGAGCCTTTTACATTTCTTGTTAAAATTCTGCCTTTATCTTTGCCTTCTAAAACTCTTACTCTTACCTGAATAACTTCTCCTGCAATACCTGTTCTACCAACTATCTGGATTACTTCAGCAGGAACAACTTTCTCTTCTACTGTTTTACTCATTAACTATAACACCTGATTATTTATTATTCACTAGGAGATTTTGTATTTCTATTTTTTGTAGAGTTGACTATTTCATCTAAAATGTGTTGAGACTCACCAGCATCAATAATTGAGGCAGCTGCAGAACCTACACTTATTCCCATTGCTTCTCCTAATTGTTGTTTACTTGGTACGAAGACATAAGGAGCATTCCTTTCTTCACATATAATAGGGAGATGTGCGACTACTTCTGGTGGTTCAACGTCTTCAGCAATAATTGCGAGTTTACTAACTCCTCTTTCAACTGCCTTGGTTGTTTCATTTGTCCCTTTTCTTATTTTTCCACTATCTTTAGCTATTCTTAGTGCTTCATAAATAGCACTTACCAAATCTTTTGGAACTTCAAATTTAACATAATATGGTTTACTCATTATTCAATATCACCCTTTGGGATCATCCATCTCTTTACAAAATAGAGACTATTAAAATGTTACCTCTATTAGGAGAGTTTTGAATATCGATTTATTTTAGAGTAAAAGTTAAGGTAACTTTTGACTAAATTACCCCCCTCTAATTTACATAAAAAGTTCTTTTAATGAAACATCAAAACATTCTAATTATTTAAAAATAAAAAAATAATAATAATTCTTGGTAAACAAAATGATATGATTCATTTAATAATGCAATATATTATATGAATTTTCAGGTACGTTTAACTATAATTTTTATCAATTTTGATATTATTTGATGTTTTCTAGGGTTAACCTTAAATAATTATGTTAATTATAATTATAGAGTTTGAATGACACAATCATAAATAGCTATACGCATAAAATAACTTTGAACAATACATACATGTATGATCCGGTTTGAAAAGAGAGAGCTTGAATGCAAGAGAGGTTTATTAATTAGGTAGATCATAATGAAGGCGCAAATAAAACGCAATATACCAAACAATTCTAAGACGCCCCAAAAATCGAAAAATAAAAACTTTGACTATAACAAACCTGTTGGAAAGTGTATGATCTGTTATACTTTATCAGGCTGGCACTGTTATGACTGTGGTAACGATTATTGTCAAAGCCATTTTCATATTCATAAAGAAACTAAGCAATGTTCTTAAAATTAAACTATAAAATTGTCACGAGTCATATAGTATAATCGAGTAAATTTATTTAATCTTGGTAATTTAATTTAATAATAATTAACCAATTAATTGAATATCTCATTTGGTTTAAATTATTAGATTATAAATTAAATATAAATTTTTATTCAAATAAAAATTATTAAAAATTCCGAAATTATTCTTTGGTTGTTCATTTATTAAGGTAACAGTTGTAATGCGGGAGGTGGGATTTGAACCCACGAATCCCTAAGAAACAGGGTTGTAGGAAAATACAGGTAGCCGACCAATTCACTATTATCACTTTTCTTTCTAAGCCTCGCACTGTCCTTCCAGCTTATCTTAATAGGAAGAGGACAGACCTGCGCCGTTGGCCTGGCTTGGCAACCCCCGCACTTGAGATACAATTTATAATAGCCAAATTTATCTATTCTTAAATTAATGGATTATGACGATTAAAATAGAAGAAAATAAATCGAATGTCCAGAGGCTATTTGGAACTAACGGAGTCAGAGGAATATACGGAAGAGAATTAACTTTTCCCTTGGTAATGGATTTGACCTACTCATTAGCAACATATTTTAAAACTGGACCGATTGTTCTAGGGTATGATGGTAGAAAATCTAGTCCTCTTTTATCAAACATAGTATCGGCCGTATTAAATGCAGGTGGTTTGGATGTCATTATGGCGGGTCAAATCCCTACACCGTGTTTACAATATGCTGCTAAAACAAAAAAATGTGGAGGTGGAATAATGATTACAGCTTCCCATAATCCACCTGAATACAATGGAATTAAACCTTGTGCTTCTGATGGTGTAGAGATATCAAGAGAAGATGAACTTGAGGTCGAAGAGATCTATTATTCCCGAAAATTTTCAAAAACGGATCAAACTAATAAGACAATAGCAGATCAAAATATTATAAATGAATACATGGACAAAGTTTTATCTTTAATAGATGTTGAAAAAATACAATCGAGATCGTTTAAAGTGGTAATGGACCTTGGTAATGGCGTTCAGACCTTGGTTGCACCCTATTTGTTAAAAAAACTTGGTTGTCAGGTTTTTACATTAAACAGTAATGTTGATGGAGATTTCCCAGGGAGAGGGCCAGAACCAACAGTAGACAATTTAACTAGCTTATCTAATATGGTGAGAGATTTGAATGCAGACTTTGGAGTAGCTTATGATGGAGATGGAGACAGAAGTTTATTCTGTGATGAAAAAGGAAATGTTCATCCAGGTGATAAAACTGCTGCTGTACTTATCAAGTATTTAATAAATGGAAAACTTCATGGATCAGAGATCATATGCCCAGTAAATACAACTTTGAATGTTCAATTGGTTGCAGATGAAGGTAATTCAAAAGTTGTCTATACAAAAGTAGGTAGTGTTGAAGTTTCTCGAGAGATGGTTAAAAGAAATGCTCCTATTGGTTTAGAAGAGAATGGAGGTTTCATGTACGGTAAATTAAACCAGGTTAGAGATGGTGCAATGACTACAGCATTAGTTTTAGATATGCTAACTAGTTTTTCATCGACCGATAATAATACAGCTAATTCATTTTCTGAAATCATAGCATCACTAAAAAAATTAGCTCAATTTAAAACCAAATTTAAATGTCCGTCTAAGGAGGCTGCAAATAAGATAGTTACCAAATGTTTAGAACATGGATCTCCGAAAAAAATCGATAAGTTAGACGGAGCCAAAATTTGGATTGACGATGAATCATGGATAATGATTAGACCCAGTGGAACTGAACCGCTAGTAAGAATGTATGGCGAGTCGACTTCTCGAACACTCTTGGATTCAAAAGTAAGAGAATACACAAGAATAATAGAAAGTGTACTAATAAAATAGAAAAAATATCAAAGCCAAACAAATC
>JANWKP010000082.1 GCA_025451315.1 Nitrososphaerales archaeon
AGGGATGAAATGTTTCTTTTTAAAAAATATGTAATGGATAGAAACAAAACTAGAACCAGATAGTCTTGACTTTATTTATCAACTTGCTTTCTGACCTTCCTTTTCTTTTTGATATTTAGATAATCGAAATTTACATACATTACTAATATAATGATCTGATTTGGTGGTATGTGAAACAAATTTGACCCATTTTCATCATTTAGATGAATTAATTAGTTCTTGTATGAGATTGTTAGATCAATTACCCGTCACACCGGATTTTTTAATTCTAATAACAACTCTAATAAAACGTGGAGGAAGAATTAGATTGTTATCTAATAGATTAGATCAGGGATATAAATACAGCAAGTATTTTTCATAGTGCATTAAACAATTTTTAAATTTTTAGATATATTTTTATTTTTGTGCTTTCCATTATCAATATGCAAAATATCAATATATTGGCATTAATTACTATTAGTGTATCAGTCACTTTGATGACCTCTGCAATACTATCCACTTCGTCGCCAAGCCTTTTGGCATATGCAAAGGGGGACAAGTGTATAAGTGGCCAGTTTGAAGACGACGGAACTTCCATAGCTTGCTTTGGAAACAAGAAGGATCCGGGGTTATCTGGAGAAAACAAAAAACAATGCAGAGAAGAGTTTGACAAGTGCAGCAGTTCACAAACGGGATTTGGCGAATTTGACAATTTGAAATTTAAAGAAGCATATCCGGAGTAATCCATAGTTGTAGTGGGCATGATACAAGCCATTCGTCATCAAGTTAAAGCTTGACTTGGAGGTAAGTTCCAATATAAGTAAAAACGACATGGCAGTGCACTCTGTTCAGAAAACGCCTCGACTAGCCTCTTAGTCGTATTTTCTCCTATCAAATCAGCAGAGAAAATGGCGGTAGGAGAAGAATCAATATTAATAATTTTCTTTATTCATTACAATATCCTGATTATTTATCTCATCTCATTGCAACAGACTTTTTATCTACAAGGAGAGGCAACTGAATCCCTCGCGTATATATAATGATTAAATAAATCTCTAATGGAAATTTTACCCATGTATACCATTTTTATTTGATGACCTGGAAATCTCCTAGTGAAATAATGGAAATCAATTATGGTTTATTGTAATAGGCAAATTTGTTCATATAGAGATAGAACAATAGGAATCCACCAAACCCAATCAACATCATTCCTGTATACACAAAAAACATCATGTAAAAGGCCCACATTAACCAATATATAGAAAATACTAATCCAACAATAATAAAAAAGAATGATAAGCAATATAATGCAAATGTTGTCAATTTATTCTTAAAGGCGTCTCTTCTCCTCATTTTGTGATATTACTAAACGGTTTCATATTGTCATCAACATTTATCAATATAGTATCCTTTCTTAGATTCCAGTGGATATGAAGCTATCAAGGTGTCTGTAGTTATTATGTAGCGCCGGCCTTCAGAAGGGCGGCGCTACACAACCTTTGTATTTTATTCATTCTAGCCTAGAGCATTCAACGCGTAAGTAATGTAAAAGTGAGCTTACTGCTTCAATATCTTTTTCTATCTCGATTTTCTTATCATTCAACCTTCCAATCTGTTCATGAAGCGTCAAGGCCTCTTCCTCCAACCTTGCTAGTTTTCTGGCTCAATGAACAAGTCTTGCAATGGCTGATTGTGTGATAATCCCTTCATCTTTCATTTATCAAAAAGATCCAAAAACAAAGGAAAATTATTTCCTAGGTAATCATGGACGGCCACCAAACTATCAAGATTAGATAACTTAAGGTAGTCATGAAAAAGTTCTATGGCTTCATACGATTTGAGGTTAAGAGCAATTGCAACGTCAACCCTATTCTTGACTTCCTTAAACATCTGATAGGCTTTTGATGTTGTCGACGGTGTCTTATTTTGATACTCAGATTCTTCACCATTGTATTTCCTGATTATGCTTCCCATATCTTTTAGCGATATGTGAACCTCTCGCGCAATCATCCGCGTCGTCCAGCCAGCCATTGCTAATTCGATCACCATCTTTTCTTTTTCCTCTTTTTTGAGAATCAACCATTTAATCATATTAATAGAAAGTTTATGGGTACTTGATTCTCTTGATTTGGTATCAAGAGGTCCATTTATGTGGATTCTACTTATAATTTGGTTGACTACCGTGTCCGTTATCTTGATGGCCCAATTATTACATCAAGATGATTCGTTTTGTATTACGACCCTTGCTAAGAACCTCGTACGTGTTCATCGTACCACTGACACTATAGTCTAGTTTCGTTGTCATGATTCGGCGCCCAGTCGAGCCACAAAGATAAACTCACGGTCGGAGGATGCATTAATCAAATGAATTTATACATTTCAGATTCAGCTGTTATCAATTCTTTTCTTTTCTACGATTTTCTATTAGGAAATCTGTTTGTAGTTTGACCTGGATTTCAACATAGACTTTATCAAAGAGAAAATTTTAATGCTCACCTTCTTTATATTATCTTTGAATCTGATTTTAGTGCCAATATCACAACTGTAACCACTGGCCATAAAGTATTGTTACATCTAATCTAGGCGATCTATGGTACTGAGTTTCTCCAATTTCCTACTACTACATTCATAACACCATCGTCAACTAATGAATCGGAAAATGGTTGTCTAAAACCAATATAACCACAGTGATTGTCTCCTATTGCAAGTACACTCATCGGTACAAATTTGGGGTTGTACCCTTCAAAGCACTCTTCAAGGTTGCCATCTCCATCAGCATCAGAAAGAGGAAGAATTGCATTGGTAACATTTATTTCATTATAGTTTCTTGGCCAGTTTTCCCGAGGATATTCAGACAATCCGACTAAACCAAGCGGATGATGTTTCTCAAAGATTTGATTGAATTCCAATCCATCATCTTGGCTACTATATAAGTTATAGAATTTATCTACTACTTGTTCTGTTGCGTTCCCAAATGGATTATTCCTTGCTATCAACTTATTGTCAATAGCTGCTCCCAATAGATGAACAGATTTTACTACTTTAGAGTTGTTAGTATCACTAACATTCGAAATTGAATTGTTTTGTAGGCTAGTTAAGGTACTTTCTAGAACCGTTGCTCCTAGGGAATGAGCTAAAATATGAATGATAGCATCTGGACATTTCTCCGGTTTCTTAAATTCGTTGATAAATTCTGCAAGCTCTATTCCACTATCTCTGGCATTATGTTGAGCTTGCAGCCAATCAGTATTTGATGCCCAACTGAATCCAATAAGAGGTATTGAATAATTATCATAGTTTAATGAAGTGTGTATTCTATTAAACTCCTCTCCAGCTTCGGCTTGACTTCTGTTAAAACCATGAATGTAGATAGCCATTTCTTGTGGACACGTTCCATTAAATTTCCCTTTTGTATAATCAACTAGTTGTAATATCTGTGACGAATTATAATTAGGGAAATCACGTGTAGAAACTACAGTGAGTGGTGGAGGTATTGTTGTTCTTTCAGATGCTTGAGCCGCAAGCCCTGGTATCTGGATAATCAAAACAAGAAAAAGTTCTATAAATATTGCCAGACATAAGATCAACTTCTCATTAAAGATACTCCTATTATGTATCTTTCCTATAATTTTGACAGTGCCATTATATTGCTTTTGATCGCATTCTTTCACAATAACGTATAATATTAAATCTATATATACTTTTAAATCAATATCCAGATATCGCCAAACCTTTAAATAAAAATGTAATGTGTCAAAATCAATAGTATCAATATCTTAGTAATGAAACGGAACTTCACATAGATCTTATAATTACTAATAAAATTTATTAAAAGCCTAGCTAATTTGTTATTCTTAAGTCTTTTCCTATTCTTACCATAATCTCCCAAAGTTAATGCTTTGGATTATTTGTCCCAACGCAGTTATTTCAGTTACGCCTAAGCTAACTGTTCAGTCCATTATATAGTCTTACTAAGAAATAACTCCTCCAAAGATGTAGTTCAAAATATAAGGCAGATTGATTATTTATATAGGTATACCCTTTGAAGCATCAGTCCAATATACATAATTAGAGTTCCCATTCAGTGTTGCTGTTACTAGGTAATCCTCATAGTCCGCAGATCCCGGTGACGGAGAATATACATTATCTGCCTCAAAAATAGAACTATTATTTACTATTCATCTTAGATTATCATGCATTTATTCATCCGTATTTTGTGTATTTGGGGTTCCATTGATGATCCATATAGTCTCATGAGACTTGGAATCTGCAAAAAATGTTCTATCATCATCTACATCATCTACTAGGCCTCCACTAATTTTCATTGATAATAAGAGTAGATCGTTAGATTTGGTTTCATTTTCGGGGATATTTACCATCGAAAGCCCTGAAGTTGATTTCATTAATGTCGGATCTGTAATAATGAATGACAAAAACGCAAACTTGGAAAAAGCCGGTTAGAGGTTTCAGCCCTTGGATTCGGTTGCATGAACATGAGCTGGGCGTACGGCCCGGCCGTAAACAAACAACATGCAATAGAAGTTATACGGGCCGCCATAGAATATGGTGTTACTTTCTTTGATACAGCTGAAGCATATGGGCCTTTCCTCAATGAGGAAATTGTTGGCTAGGCGTTAGCTCCATATCGTGACGAAGTTATCATAGCCACAAAATTTGGCTTTAATATAGAACCAGATGGAAATTTTACAGGGCTTAACAGCCAGCCTGAGCACATCAGACAAGTTGTAGACGCCTCGTTAAAGCGACTGAAAACCGATCATATCGATCTTCTATACCAGCATCGCGTTGATCCAAACATACCGATTGAAGACGTGGCAGTAGCAGTAAAAGATCTAATTCAAGAAGGTAAGGTAAAGCATTTTGGTCTTTCTGAAGCTGGAGGGGCTACAATTCGCCGAGCCCATGCAATACAACCGGTAACTGCGGTACAGAATGAGTATTCTATATGGACACGCGATACTGAGGTCGAGGTGCTACAAGTATGTGAAAAGCTCGGAATTGGCTTTGTAGCATGGAGTCCACTTGGAATGGGCTATCTGACAGGAGGAATTGGCCCTTCATTCAGCTTTGATCCAATCTCCGATTTGAGGGTTGGATTTCCGTGTTTTACACCAGAAGCAATACGTACCAATCGACTAGTTATAGATCTGCTCAAGCAGATTGCTGATCGTAAAGGTGTAGTACCTTCACAAATAGCACTCGCTTGGTTGCTCACACAAAAGCCGTGGATTGTTCCAATCCCCGGTACAACCAAACTAATGCATCTAAAAGAGAATCTTGGCGCCATTGATGTTGATCTGACAAATGACGACATGAGAGAGATTAAAGATGGTTTCTCAAAGATACATGTGCAAGGTGCACGAGCACCAGAGGATCTATTGGCTACTATCGATATTGGGTCCAAGCTAGGAACACATTCGATTGACCTGCAGAAATGTAATATCGAACTGGTGAACCTATAGTATATTGGTACAAATGTTACATGGTTAAAGGAGATTGAATCAGACAGAAGTAAAAGATGTTCAGTGGTCCTGAGTTACTAAATCAAAGTATTAAGAAGAATTTAATAAGGAAGCAAGGCTGAAATCAGAAAAACTTTAAAACAAGTCCAGGCGCCTGACAGGCTTAAACTAAATTTGTTTCTCTGAATAACAAGTTTTTTCTTTAGGTGAAATTTTAATAATTTGGTATAGATCTTTATGCGTAGTAATTGTAGCATTGAAGAGATTAGTATTTCTAAGATCATAAAAAATATTTATCAGTTCTACATTTGAAACAAATTATTTCATCGCCTTCTTTCTTTCCTGCAATAGAATTAAAGGTAACACAATTAGAACAAAATATAAAAATCGATTAGATTGCCTCTATGATCTATTCGCCCTATTTTCTCCTTGGTTAGTTTCATCTATGATTGATTCTCTGTTACTAAGAATATATTTAAGATCTACAACAATCTTACCTGTTCTTTGATCATTTTTCTCATTTTCTTAAATATAATAGAATTCGATATATACCACTGATTGATGGGTTTTATTCTACTGCCTCCAATGGTGTCATTTTGGGCCTTACACTCCTTCATGTGTCAGGGTTGTCTAGATTCTTCTTACTGTCGCTTTAGGAGAGTTTGTATATCTATATTCACACTTAATGCGATTAAAAACTACAATAGGAAATGACCTGACAACCCTGAGAGTAGACTATGTGAAGACATAATATTCATAGAGAAGTTATTGGTACTATTGAAAAGTGCCAGATCTTTCTTGCCATCACTATAGTATTGTTGCCAAGGATGTTACAACGTTGAATCATTCTATTTTAGAATGACAGCGAATCTAATGATCGGCCAATCTTAAATGAGCGAACATCACAAGATAAGGCAAAGGCGATATTTCAACAACTCCAAATAATCTGCACATCAAGTCATTAAAAGAGAAATCGTACTCGGATACTGATATTATATATTTTAAGTTTTCCACCATGACTGAGAATTTCAAATAAAATATTAAGGCCCAAAGAGGAAGACCGACGTTGGGTTTTTGAGGCTTTTCTGTTGTACAATCATTCATAAAAAGTTAATTTTGGAATGGGTTTGCATCATAGTTACGACTCAGATATTCACAATAGGGCATTCAAATCGCCAATGGAATGAATTTGTCAGTCTTTTAAAAGACAATCAGGTAGTTACAGTAGTAGACGTAAGACGATATCCGGGCTCTAAATCCTTTTCACAATTTAATAAAGAAATTCTGGCTAAAGAACTCTTGACAAGAAATATTTGTTATAAACATATTGAAAAACTTGGAGGAAGGCGAAACAAAATTGCTATACCTCAGGAATACGATAATGAAGGATGGCAAAACAAGTCCTTTAGATCTTATGCAAATTATATGTTAACAAAATCATTTAAAGAAGGCATGGAAGAATTACTTTCATTGATAACAAATTGCGATGAATCTCTTGCCATTATGTGTTCCGAAGCGGTACCATGGCGTTGTCATAGACGATTAATATCAGATTACCTTATTATGGTAAAAGGTATTCTTGTTTATGATATTATAGGAAACAGCAGCAGTCGTCGTCCTAGCCCTCATGTAGTAACTCCTTTTGCGCATCATATAATCGATGAGAATATAGTCACATATCCTAAATTGTAAACAGGCAATACCATTCTATTTAGCAGTTGTGAGTTACGTGTTACATTGGTGAAATTAATATCTTATGGTTCAAGGATGTATCATGATGACAGGGTTTCTTACATAAGGGACAATTTCTTCTATCTGTATTTATACAACCACATATATGATCTTCAATAGGGCCTTTTGAAGCCACTGTAGACTCTAGCACTAATACAATATGAACATATATTGTTAGCAGTTTCAGATGATACTCTACCGCCACAAATTTCGCATATTTTCAATTCTCGAATTCTATGTTGGCTTTATTGATAAATAGGTATCGGGTTCGGTGGTATGTGAAACAAATTTGACGTATTTTTATTACCCAATATTAGTAAAACAGGTATCTGGTTAGGTGGGATTAAGTCCCTTGTGGTATAAGGGTTCGGATAAGTTTACTTTTAGGGCAGTCATGATATCAATGTACTAGAAAACAAATGTCAACAAATATCAAAATTATTTCTACAAAGGACTATGAAGATGTGGTTGAGACCGTTAAGAAATATGTTGAAGGGCTACGAATAGGTAGTGTAGTCACAATTTCCAACGCATTTAACAAAGATGCTGTTATGTACGGATACACTAATGGCGAATTATTAAGTGGTCCAATTGATAATCTCTATGATTTTGTTGAGAAGAACGGTACAGCCCCCGACATAAAGACACATCTAGACGTTCTGGCAATAACTCCGACAACTGCAGTGATCCGCGTGGATATGGAGAAAGATGCGATCGGCGCTAACTACACTGACTTTCCTACACTGATCAAAATCAACGGCAACTGGCAAATAATTGCTAAAGTTTATCATATGTATGAAGGATAAAAGCCGCTTCCATATTTTTTCCCTATATCACTATTACCTAATATCGTTACTATAAATAGGTAACCGGTTCGGTGGAAATCATGAGGATATCCACATGGGTCTAATAGAAATCAAAATGAATTATTTAATTTTAAAGATTAATCAACACCAAATGCTACTAGTCCGAACGTGATCCAAATCCCTATACCTACGAATTTACTTTCTATTCCTCTAACTACATATTTCCTGATTGTTTGTTCTTCTCAATTACTTTTTCTTGTTTTTTGATGTGATAATTAGATATGTCGTCCAATTATTTCATGTAGCTCAATTCTCTGGCTTTGCTATATGCATATTCTGCTTCCCTTTTCTTTCCCACTTTCCCTAAAATAATTTCTTTGTTATACCATGCCAGAGTATATTTTTATTATTATGTTCCAAATGCATATGAAACCCTGTAGAAGTGAGGTGGATTTATCAAGCTGGAATTTGCTATTGGAACATTAAACAAACCTGCCTGCATTGAATTAAGGTTAACTGGCATCGTATTTCCTTGATTCAAACCTATTATATTTCCTTGAGCATCATACAAATAAAATGTGGTAGTTACCATATCATGTGGCTGATTACCCACATTCTGAACCTCACCATTTAGTACCCAGTTGCCCAGTGAGTCTTGTATTACTTGAGAAAATAGTATTTTGAAATTACTGTTTGAATCTATGCAAGCTTGATCTCCAAGTTGGGAGCAAATTTGTAGGGTATCAAGACGTACCAATCCGTTACCAGGAACTTGAGAGATTTGTTGTTGGACTGCAGGGTTAGAGATGTAGTTCTTTATAATGCGATTTTCTATTTCCTGAATTGTTGTACAAGCATTTTGAATATTAGCCTGGACTTGTGAAATGTCCTGGTCAGCTTCATTTGATGATCCTTGTTGTCCTGCCGCGTTGTTACCACTATTATTTTGATTTTGGAAATTAAAGTTATTACATGAACCGTTTATGATGATAGGTTGGCTAGTTGAATTGGTTGGTGGTAGCGGAGTAGTTGAATTGGTTGGTGGTAGCGGAGTAGTTGAATTGGTTGGTGGTAGCGGAGTAGTTCCAGTGGTGTTATCAGATGAGCCAGAGTCTCCATAGCCACCAGGTGACCCGAATTGGAAGAATCCAGGTCCTTCAGAGGTGTCAGATACAATAGTTCCAGTGGAGTTATCAAATGAGCCAGAGCCAGAGTCTCCAGATGAACCAGAGCCAGAGCCAGAGTCTCCAGATGAACCAGAGCCAGAGCCAGAGCCAGAGTCTCCAGATGAACCAGAGCCAGAGCCAGAGCCAGAGCCAGAGTCTCCAGATGAACC
>JANWKP010000083.1 GCA_025451315.1 Nitrososphaerales archaeon
CAACCAATTTCAATTGTGCTATAGCTTCAGGATTGTTGCTATATCTAAATGCGTAACCCAATGCAATACACGCATTATTTCTAACGTGAACCCATTTATCAGTCAACAAATCCTTTAGACGATCAAAGGCAGTTGCATTAGTTCCACCTTCATTATTGGCCACTAAAAAGTTTAGATTAAAAGTTGCAGTCTCTCTCACCCCATGATATTTTCCGGATGAGGTATACTCTATGAGCAATCTTCTAACCCTTGATAACATTTCAGAATTCTTCGACAATAATGCAACAATAGTAAGTCCAATCAAGGCACCTTGTGTTATCAGTTGTTGAAAGGAGGGTTTTTCCAAAAGATTTTCAAGCAAAAGGACAACATTTTTGTTTCTTGTCCAAGATATTGCAATTGCTGCTTGGAATCTTACAAAGTAACTTTCATTTACATTTTCCAAAATAGGTTTTAGCAAATCAAATGAAGTCTCACATTTGAATTCACCAATTGCTGTTATCACTGACCTCTTGATTCTTGGATCAGACATCAACTTTAGACAGTCTTTTAGTATATCATAGGCTTTATCGGAATTTTGTGTGTCCTTCATAGTTCCCAGCGTATTTGCAGCCTCAGCAGATACTCCCCAGAATGGATCTTCTGTAATACTTTTTTTCAATGCTGATAATACATTATCGAAGGATTCGTTTTTGAGAACACGTGCCGCATCTATTCGTTCAAACACCGTCTCGCTTTTTAGTAGCTGGAGCACGCGAAGCTCTAGAGGACAGTTTAAGCGAGTTATCTCCTTGAGCACCTTGTAAAAAGAATCTATAGAAATCCATTCTATTTGCTTATTTGCAGGAATCTTAAAGTATTTTTCAGTAGTTTTATTTGATATCATTATTTTTTCGGGCTTCTTGTCTTTGGGATCGCCAGTAAAGACTATCCTGATTTCCAGAGGGAATACAAAGGCATTGTCTATTCCCTCTTGGACTTGAACAATTTTTGCCATTAGTTCTTGCTTTGATTTATCTACGCTAAAGTCTACTTCGATCTCAGGGTGTCCTGGTCTGTAAACCCATTGGTCAAAGAATTGTTGCAGACTTTTACCTGACACTTCTTCAAGTACTTGACGCCAATCATCTGTTTCAACCGTCTTATGTTTGAACCTATCAAGATATACTTTTAAGGATTTGACAAAATCTTCATTTCCAACATAATTGCGAATCATATGCAGTACATAACCTGCTTTTTTGTAAGTATGACCGAAGTCAAACAGTTCATCGGGATGAGAATAAAGCTTTGTCACAAGTGGCCTTTTGTATAGGTTAGTAGCCTCATCAATATAAAAATCGGCCATTTGCAGGACATAATATTGAAATTCATTAAGATTAGGTTTAGCCGTGCTATGAACATATTCAAAATATAGCGCTTCTAAATATTTATTTACAGGGGTTGAAAGTTTAGACGACAAATCTAAATACAACTCTCCTGGCCGTATCTGTTATTCATCTTACTTTTGTTCGATCGTATAATAAAACAACGCTAAAGTATATGAGCCCATGTAGTTAATGGGTCCAAGGGGTTTAGTAACAGATATACTACGAGCCCTAAATTCCAAATTAATTATTCTGAATTTAATGGTTGGTGTCATGCGTTCCTTTAAAATTGTTTACTGCATACTGGTTCTCTCCATTTGATGACTTCAACACACTGGTTTAACCATTTATCATATTTTTTAATTTGCGATTTATTTACCCCGGAAAGGAAATTGGTGATCTTAATTTTCCGTCTTATCCTTCATGTTTTGCTTTATCCTTTAAAGGATTTTTTAATATAAGTATCTAAATTTGATTTGTTTTAGTCGCAACTACAAATCCAAAGGTATTTCTAATAATCTAAAACAATATCACATTATGGTAATAAATTCAGATATCAAATTTGATCTTGAATCCATCAATTTCATATTGTTACTTGGTTTAGTCCAATAAAACAAAAAGACAGTTGGAAAGATGAATTGATTCTTAATGATACTACTGAAAAGTACAAATACAAACTTTGAGGATCCGTTCTAGAAGCGATTTATTTCTTGATCGATAATGAAATAAGGTACGCCTCCTCAAAACATGGATTTATAGTGAGACTCAATCAACTCTTCATAAAGTTCAAATACATCTAAATCTAACAATAGCTAAATTTATGAAATTCAGAGAGAAGAAACTATTATGCTATAACTCGACGTACCTATTTGTTGCTATGTTTGTGTCATTGTTTACATTTACAATTGTTGCTAGTCAAGTTGCTCTTGGTCAGGAAGAGTCGTCATCTTTTAAGGGGATGAATTTCTCAAAGCCTTCAGACGTATATAGCAATAAGCAAGGAATCTTAGAGGTTTCACTTATTGTTGAACAGAAGCAAGGTATGATTGGAAACCAATCAGTCACAGCGCTGGTGTATAATGGGTCGCTCATGGCACCAACACTACACATCAAACCCGGAGAACGACTGGTGGTAAACCTTGTTAACAATATAGATGAAACTAACATACATTATCATGGTTTCCATGTGTCACCGATGGGTAGCTCAGACAATGTCTTTCGAGTAGTCGAAACCGGACAAACAGCGAGGTACGTGCTTGATATCCCGATCAATCATCCAACAGGAACTTTCTGGTACCATCCGCACATCCATGGTCTAGCTACAACTCAAGTAGGTGGTGGGATGTCGGGTCTAATCGAGATCGAAGGTTTGAAAGACTTGCTACCTAGTTCTTTGCACAATATCACTGAGCAGACGGTGGCTTTGAAGGCTTTTCCCTGGAGCCTGAACGGAACTTCAATTAATCCAATATACAAGTGGGCAGATTATTTTACGGTCAATGGTCAAACTAATCCTACCTTAAATATTTCATCAGGGGAGACTCAACTTTGGAAACTTGCAAATATTGATCCCGCAACGTATTACAATATAACATTACCCGGTCACACCTTCAAGGTAATTGCAGAAGATGGTAACCCTGTCTGGGAAGTTTGGGATCCAAAAAGCCTTTTACTTCCTGCTGGAAAGAGATTTGATGTATTAGTTACTGGTGGAGAGAATGGATCTTATCCTCTTAAATCACTCCCATATAACCGCTCTGGATTCTCTCCGACCTCAGAGGTAAATCTAGCAACGGTAAATGTACAAGGCAAAAATGGATCTCAGACATCAGAAGTCACTCCCTCGAGTTTAGTACCAAGACAGGATCTAGGAGATGCACAGATCCAGACTAATCGTACGCTGGTCTTTGATGGCTCACCAGACAACAATACCGCAAACCGATTTGGCGACGTCGGAACTAACCAGATCAACGGCAAAGTCTTTAATCATAGCCGGGTCGACTACACCGTGAAGCTAGGAGATGTAGAGGAGTGGACACTCAAAAATACCGATAACGAAGATCATACATTCCACATTCATGTCAATGACTTTCAGGTAATGTCAGTAAACGGTCAACCTTATAATGCACATAGTTTGCAGGATATGGTAGTTATTCCACAGGGTGGTGAAGTTGTGGTTCGCATCCCATTCACAGATTTTGTTGGAAAATTTTTCTTTCACTGCCACATTCTTCCACATGAGGATACTGGTATGATGGGCGTAGTCGAGGTGGTCGATCCATTCACACCACAGGAGTAGTTGAGTAACTCAACTATGTTGAAGGTATTCATCAAGAATCAATACTTTTGACTATACCAATTTTATTAAATCTTTAAATTGTTTTTTTATATCTAAATGATTGTAGAAGTTTACAAAAATAACTATTCGATTTGCAGGACTAATGTAACCTCCTTAACTTTGATAGAAAGCAATTACTTTGAGATGTCTTTTAATGCTAAATCAAGAAAATACAAAAATTGTTCAATTAATATCTGATGAGTATTATTTCCATTGTTGTTCATAGAAGAGAAAGAGAATTTCTTCAAACTATAGATTTATCATTAGGTTAACAGGGATCGGACTACTTCAGAGAGATTAATATAGTATTTATTTCCATTGTATCAAAGGAGCAGTCCAGAGACCTTCGATACTGAACAACCGAATAAGGGAAATGGATGATATAAAAAATAGGAAATCCGAAAAATATAATCTATCTGTCCTTGCGAGTACTCTCAATAATAGTACGTTTCCTATAATAATCGAGACTACTCCAGATACAACTCGAGGAGATGAATGGAAAGATGTTCTCTGCTCAGGCGGAATCTAAAGATGACAAAATCATTGTAGTAAGATTATATTTATTTTTTTGTTTAGACCAAACTGCCTCATAACCCCAGGCCCTTAGATTCTTGATGATACTGTCAACATTTTCTATCTGTCTATACTTCTCAAATTTTTTTTTGGGCAGGTAGGTTATCTTCTATTATTGCATTCGATTTATTGAGAGTTGATTTTGGTAGTGGATTACCCTCATCGATGTATCCCATTTCGCCTTTACTAGATATTTCATTTATTGTTGTTTCTTGATCTCGAATTTGGATATACTCATTTTTGAATCATAGACTTGGTGCCATTCTTGACTGATTGGTTTTTCTTGGCCTTGATCTTTATATTTCTCAAGTTTAACATTTTTGCAACTATCACATGAAAGTAGTATTTCATAATCTTGAATTCAATGGGATCTTTACTATTAAAGAATATTGAATAAATGATTACACGACATTCCAATGGTTCTTAGAAGTAGGTATTCCAAACCCCCCCATTTCTAGGATTGTAATTAACCCATCTTTCATTAGTAGCTCACAGAGAATGTCAGTACTCGTGCCGCCCTCAAGGCCACTGGGGGTAGGAAAAGATAAGCAACTCATTAGTTACAAAACGATACATTTTACCCTTTACCTTGTATGGCTTTCTCCTTTCTTAATTCACAAGAAAAATGCCTTTCTCAATAAAGCAGCCTATAACTATGAAAGCCGAATGAGCGATCATTATCCAAAAAAATTGTAATCATATTGTGATTGTTTTCTGTTTTAAAACGTATTTTGGTATGATCATCACTAACAATAGGAACATTCCAACATCTATCAGGGCCGCAGTAGCATATAATTTGTATCCCGATAAAGGATTTGTTGAAAAAAGATAAATCTCTTCCGTAAACGGATGGAAGTCCGATAAAAACCATAAGAATGGAATACCTCCTATCAATAAAGATATAATCAATATTTTCACCTTGGCTCTTGCATCTATAATTAAAAATGAAATAATATTATTGTTCATACCTACCTCGTAGGAGAAGAATATCTTGAAGTTGATTAATTCTATTGCTAATATAAAGAAAAGAATTCCACGTACAATCGCTGATAATACTAGATACAGGGGGCCAGGAATGCTAGATAGCATCTGAAAGGCTGCCACCCTGTAAAATTCAAATACAAAAGACACGAGAATCGCAGCTCCGATGGTCATTGCAAGTACTATAGGAGTATAATACTTTTTGTCTTCGATCTCCCGATAGCTATTCCAATCTAATCTCTCTATCACATTATTCGCTTTGCCAAGGCAAACGCTATTCATTTTCTCTGTATCAAAAGATATGTTAGTGTTTTGGCTGTTATCCCCAGAAGGTATCGATGGGTTTTCATGTTTGTTCTTCATAGTATCATGTTCACTGTCACTATTAACCAGTGGTTCATTGGCTAAACCTTTAAACATAAAATCATCGCGCTCTTTCAGTTTCGTATAGAAATCATCTAAATATCTATAGTCATCGTAATTTGAAAATATTCTTAATTTTTCATCTTTACTTTTAGTTAGCCATAAATCAAGTGGAAATATCTTTTTTGAGTTAATATCTGCTTGAATTATATCTCTAATAGATATAATCTCTTTAACTATACTAAAAACATATTTTGGTCTTGACAATCTTATTCCAAATCTGCGAATTCTTTTATATAGAAACACCATAAGAAATGAAATGACTGCAAAGGTGATTATGATTATCAGCACCTGGTTTTTTGAGTGCAGTGAATATGATTTATCTATAATTATTGGTTCATAATTTGCATCCGTATGGAAGATACTTCCTTGATCGTATGATGCCGTAACAATGTGATTTATTTTTGAAGGACAAGATATTATATCCGATTGATTTGCTGCTAGTCTATAAAGCTCGTTAACAAACGATGTATCATTTACATCAGTAGAATTCAGATTGCATTCAACTAATGTGTGAATGTCTATTATTGCATCCTTGGGCATTCTTTCTATTTCAGCTGTAAGCAAATGAGGGGAGAGGTGTTGGAATGATACTTTTTCAATCTGAAAAGTAGTGTAGTAATCAAGGATTCTTCCTTGGGGATAAGATAGCTGTATTATAAGATTAGTAGCAGCAGACCTACCATTATTGATGATGAGAGTATCAAACTTTTCTCCAGAATCGAATTGAGAATTATTTGTCATAGTCTGATTTATTGGTAAATCCTTTGTTAAGCTACCATTACTCACTTGGTGTGATCCGATATATTTATTCAGTTCTTCACTGGTCACATCAATATCAATTATTGGTTGATTAAAATCTGCAGCAACACTATTTAGTAAAAAAATAGTAAACCCGCTACCTATAAGGGTAGAAGTGATTTGAAAGATAGATGGGCTCCAGGTTGCCAATAGTTAAGAGTCATTTTAACTATTTTATAATCTTATTTTTGTGTATCGAAATTAGACATTTTAAGTTGCACATTAGTCAAGTATATTTGAGTAGTAGGACAGAAAAAGGTTCAGGAATTTTACTTGTAACCCATTGCAATCGACTATCCAGTATTTGAAATCCTGGTCATCTCGGTTACTGCTCTTGTCCCTTGTATAGGGCTACTTTCGGATACGATTTAGGACATACCCAAATTTCAATTGAACAGATGTTCGAAACAACCTCCGATAGATAAATTGCTAAGAAATTTTGGGAATTATACATCGCCAAGATTCAAATCGTCATTAAATGCAGAACATGCAATTGAATTTAGACCCTCAAAAGTGTTGTCTGTGCATTCAATAACAGTACTGTTGTTAAAAATTGTAGTCGTGCTGTTATCCAAACTGTAAGTAGTCTGTGATATATTATCATCTTCTTCTCATCCATTAGGGGCAAGGTTTATAATACAAAAAAAGTCAATACTATCAATATCTATTGCACTAGCTGGATTACATAATGAAGGGCAAAATCCATTACTCCCATGCCAAATGCGAAAATTGTTCCAATATTTTTGAATATGAATTCATATTATTCATTCTCTAGAGATGAAGTTATATCTTTTAAGGAATCTTTATGCTAGTCAAATTAGCTTTAAGGAATATTCTTGGCCTCATCCACATGTATCTGCAGATTAGTTTCGTCTACTTTTATTGAGTTAGTAGGACAGACAGTAACACAAGCCATACACCATATGCATGCACTTCAACTTATGGTTATCTGATAAGTTATTCTTATCCATATAGTGATAGAATTCTTTTATTAACGACGCATTAGACTTATTGTCAAGGTGATCTAATTTCTCAAGTAATGTCGAAAGACGATAAGGCATTTTAGTTATCACCTCTTATATTTTCGAAATTTAACAATAATAGCCAATATCTAAAACACAAGTTATTCCTATAGTTATTTCTCATTTGAATTATTTGAACCCATATGATCAATGGGGCCAGAGGTTTGTGATACAAATTTGACACGAAAAATGTACTCAATTTTTGTTCATTTATCCATAATAAGTATGAGGGGATGGGATTTGAACCCGTTTCTTGCATTCATGGGTTTATACGTTGACAGATAAAGACGTCATATTTACTTTAATTGTAAGGGGCTTGGATGAAATTCAAAGCCCTTATCATAAAACGAGGAATCTGATTCATGAAAGAATGATACGTTGGGATCGAGATGTTTTATAATCCCATTGAAAATTAAGGATGTGGGTCCATGGGTTTAGAATCCATTGAGTATATTGGAACAATTACTTTTATTATTTAAATAAAATTCAACTTTGAGTCCAAATTAATATTACTTTCACCATATTTTTCTTGAAATTATCCAACTGAATATGATAAATTATTGGACGATCAAATCTTTAGATCTTAAATCCTGCTACTTCGTAATCTTTGTTTTCGGTTTGGCGTTCGATCAACGGTTTAAGAGACTCCAGAAATTCTAAGTAATCTTGATCGCTGGTATAGTATTGATCCATGGCTTCTTTTGTTTCCCATACAGAAATGTTGACTGCTCTCTGAGGATCCTCAACGCTGGATGACGTAATAAAACCAATAAATCCTGTTGTTTTTCCAGACAATGTATTGTAAAAATCTACAACTTTTTGAAGCCCTTCCTTCTCTTTACCACTCTTAAAACTACCCTCTATATGTTTAACAAAGGTCATTTTAAATTAAAACTATAGTAGAAAATACTTAACCTTTTTGCTTTGCTCTTCGGGTGAAAAAAGGAGTTTTCAGGAATATTATGATGAAAACATAATAATTAAAGGGATATAACAGTGAATCATATTAGTATGCTGAATATTGCATCAAGGAACGATATCAATTTCGAGAGAAGACGCAGTAATGATATCGTAATACTTATGCTGCCCTTCTCCTGGTAATCATAACGATAATTTTTTTATACCTCTGCATTTACAGTATTACTATCAGAAATAATTGATAAAATTTATTGTACGTGAATAGATTTTAGCAGTAGTCTCCATTTGGAAAATAAATCACTTCAATGTAATCAGCCAGGATGCTTTGAAACGGAAACTAAAGAACATAATTCATTCACTATACAGTGAACTCCACTTCAAAATATAGATTTTATAAGCATACAAAATGGATCTATTGTTTATTAAAATATCTATATCTTAATTTCTGATTCCTTTGGTTGCATTTAGAATTAATTGAGCAATCTCATTGGGATGCGATACTAGAGATGCATGACTAGAAGGAATTGAAAGAGTTGTGGCATTAATTTGTTTTGCAAAGAAATGTTGCAGTGAAGGTGGAATCGAGCGATCGTTTTCAGATATCTGATACCATGAAGGAATTTGTTTCCATGCAGGAGGCCCAGATTTCTCAACAAGAATTGATTGATTAATGGGTTTTTGTACAGCTGCCATTATATTTGCTTGTGATAAGTTAACATCTTGTGCAAAAGTATCATGAAACTTGGTTGAATTTAAATAAATAAATCCTCCTTTATCTGCAATAAACAAATCTTTGGGTATCTTTTTGACATCTACAATATCACTATAAGACTGGCCATCTTGCAAAGCAAGTGCAGCAATATAAACGAGTCCCTTGACGTTTGGATTATTATATGCAGCATTTGAAATTACTAATCCACCATATGAATGTCCTACAAGAATAGAAGGCCCATTAACAAAATCAATTGCCCGCTTTACTGTGGCTACATCATCGGATAAAGAATTCTCTGGTAGTTGAACGGCTATTACTTTGTGACCGGCTTTTTCTAAAATAGGAATTACTTGGCTCCATGCAGATCCATCAGAGAATGCACCATGAACAAGGATGATATTGTTGATGTCTGTAGATATATTATTATTGTTATTTGTTGATTCAACATCTAGCAGGATAGTCTTATTTTGAGCATTAGCCAAATTAAAATTCGCAATAAACACAATTGATGCAATAAAAGCTAAAACCAGGCAAAACAATCCTAAAGATTTTTTCTTATTAAAATGCATTTTCATTATTTTGTTCGCCACTATACTATCGTAATGTTGAGATATTGTATTAATAATTATGTATTAAGTTGTGCTGTCCAATTAGATAAACAATATCATCTTAGTAAAAGATCCCAAGATCATTTCCTAACTCATCACAAGTCATGGAGTTATAGAATAATAATTGTAAGAAATTCTGAAAAAAGAATATTACACGAATTCATGATAAGTTTTATAATTATCATCAACTCTTATCATATATTATACAATTTTTATGATCTTCCCGAACGTTTTACTATAATAAATGCAGTTTCACCATATTGAAAGTATCGAATTAGGTTGCCGTATGTATTGTATTTTTGAATAAATAAGCATATACAAACTTCATTATTCTGCTGATCTAATAATTTGAATATATTCGTCTGGCCAATTCCGTATTTTAGGAGAATCATAATTTCAAATTTTAACCAGTTATCGTCTATTTTCTTGTAATTATCAGATGCTTTTATCCTAAAAAATTGTAAATTATTATCATTTTCTTCAAGATTCGTGTAATTTCTGTTTTTCTGAAAATGAGAAATGTCAACTATAGGGAAATAGATTTTTCTTCTCTTATCAATCTTGGAATCTATCTCGTCTATTAGGCCGTTGTTTTTTAGTTCAGATAAATACGTTTTTTTAATATTATCAGTTGTTATTGTCTTACACTTTATCTTTTTATAGTATTCTGATAGTTCCGTGGTGTTCAATGCTATTCTTTCCTCTGTTATATCATCATTCTTTTCAATAATTGAATCTGGTTCATATTTTAAATTGAATAATGGAATAAAAATAGTTGTAAAGAAATCTAACTTGTATGACGGAATACCAGATATATTTTGGGTAAACTTTAAAACTTCTTCAAGGTCTTTATAAGTAGAAATAGACATTGTTTCATTTCCCATTTGCAATTTGAATCTGAGAAACATATTGATCTTGGTTATCAGTTTTAGTAAAGAAAATATTCTCATGGCCATACGAACGTCTGTTCCTTTTTCTGATGGCAATGATTGGGAAAGTATATTGTAGTAGGGTATCCATACGCCATTGTAATAATTCTTTAATAGTTCATTTTTTATTAGCAAAATGCAATTTTTGGCTTGTTGTAATTCCTCTAAAGATACAATGAGCTGTTCTTGAACCAAGGATGGCAAACCCTGTCTTTGTCCAATCAACAGATTGGATTCTTCGTATTTTTGTTTTATCATATTTGGCGATGTTATAAAGAACCTACTTTGAATTTCAGGCCATGTGGGCCAATCTGACTCATCCTTTGCACTGCAAAAGATACAGGAAGGCCATCCTTTGGTAACAATATGTTTTACCTCCTGTCCGCCAGTTTCTGTTTTGTAAACATATGGATGTTCAATGTATTCACTATCATGTGATAGTATCGGTTTTAATATATTCCAGGTTTCTTGATGCGGGGGTTCTAAGAAAACAATAATCTTGTTAGTGAGATCGATAAGCACCTTGGAATTTTGATAAAGCGAGTACAGTTCTTGTCTTAGATTCTCTTTCTTTCCTTCATCCTTTTCTATCTTTATTAATTTTTTTAGATGCTTTATATTCTCATCTATCGGATTGTTATTTTTATCTACCAATGTTCCTTTATCTCTTTTGATTACTTTGGGTGACATACTCCCAATTGTCCAGACATCTTGAACTGGGAGCAACTTTGTCATCTCTGTTACAGGATATGTTTTCCCCTCACTTGTGGGTGCCATTATACCCAGATTGAGCGGGTCTTTTGTATATGCGCTTAATGCAGTATATGTTATCAATCTAGTTAACGAATTTTCTTGTTTTATGGTTTTTTGAGCTGTATTAATAACATACTCTACAAAATTCTTGTCAGGTATTTTGTCAAATAATTTCTTGAAATCTTTAGATTCGCTAACACTACCATCAAATTCATTTTGCTTCTCAATGTTCGGCTTGTTATTAGTTTCTTTATATTTTGATTGCAAAACCTGATTATTATTCTGCTTAACCCAACCCATTGATTGTTTTACTAGTTCGGATACCTGTTTTTCATCTAACGGAGGTTCACAGTGCTTTTTATTCCAAACATTGGCACTATCAAATAATTCATTAAAAGTCAAGCCTTTGTTTGATAGACTGTACCATGAATCAATTTTTCGTAATAAATTAAGATGACGATTGTTTCCTCCATGGACCGTAAAATCGTCTTTATCCATTTCTGAAAGACTAGGTAATGATGAGGCATTATTTTTGTGGTTCCGGTTATATTTTAGACAGATATCGTTTAAAGCCGCATCAAGTAAAGATGTTTTTTTATCGTCAAGGATTTGAATGCTTTTTATTCCTTGAATTTGGTAAGGATAGCCATTTTTATGTATTGACCCCGGTCCGACTAATAATGTAGAACCGTCTGTTTTAAATTCAATTTTAGGTAATTCGATATTTAATTCCTTGTTCAACCTGCCAGTTCCGCTAATTCCACAAATTTTCTGCGTTGGCGTTTTTGTAATCATGTAAATATGCGCCCTTTCGTCTTTAGCATCTTCATGTTGTACTACTAGGGTATATTTAGAAAATTCATAAATTGATTTGAATTCACCAAAAACGGAAAGAAATTCATCGATACCTTTCTTATTGTCTATGTCTATACATACCAGATATTTTCCTTCATTTCGACCTCTCCAAACCCGTCCTGTAAATAATAAAAAGCCGTTTTTAAATAGTCCTTCTTTTTTCCACCCTTCATAGATTTCTATAGGAATGGCTTTATTTTGCCATTCCTTCCAAGGGGCTGATGGTTTTTTTGACTTGTATCTAATTGGTATTATATTAATCCCTAAAGAATAATACCAATAATCTAAATCATTATTAGATAAATTTGAAAAATTCATTTTTTATAGATATCTCCCTTTCTTACTCCCCTTCAGCTATTTTTTTTTACAAACGTATCATAATCAAAAAATTCTAGTATTGTTCTGATGTCAAAGGATTGCAAGGGTGTCAAAAGAAGTTCTTCTTCTAGTTTTTTGCAGAAATCGGTATAGTCACACATATTATATACTGATCTCTTCACCATTTAGTAATGCGATAGTACAGTTATTACCCCATGCATAAATCTCAAAAATTGCTAGTTCTCTTAATTTGAAAGTGATAGGAATGTACCTTGTTTCAGATTCCGCTTCTTTATTTTCCATTATCTATCATTCTCCTCCTTTATTAGAGAAATTATCAGAAATCAGCCCACTTCTTTCTAATTCTGTTTTGCAATTATTGCAAAAAAATCCTGTTTTA
>JANWKP010000084.1 GCA_025451315.1 Nitrososphaerales archaeon
AAACATCCTACTATTGTTAGCATCATAAAATTTTTTTATTGAATTATGACCCAGTCTCAAATATTTAATCTTCTTGATTGAGATAAAACTACAAGTAAAATAGGAGATTCGAAGTTTGGAATTTTTCTTAGAATCTCTAACTTTAATTCATTGCAAAAATTGATGTCAATGATTTGAGATATATAAAACTTTATTCAAGATAAAAAATAATTCCTCCCTACTGATAAATATGGTGGACTAATATTATCTTTAGAATAACTTTTTATCATATTGTAAAAATTTATTTTACAGGAAGATAAATATTAAATGGTATACTCATGTAAAAAAATTGTTAATTTTATTTCCATCTCGATTAAAATAATATTTATTTCATTAAATAGGCTCTTAATTTATTTTCCACACGGATATATATTGAAATGAATCAAATGGAGACAAATTATTTAGCATTAGTATCATCTTCATTTAAATTGGTCACAAAGTTAATCTACAATTCAAATTAAATAATAGACTCAATTAATCATATTAAACGTATGTTCAATGGAATTAGATAACCAAATGGTTACAAAAAGGTTACCAAAAGATAAACAAGCACATGAATTGATAATAGAATTATATTTCTGATTGATTTGATATATTTAAGTAAATATAACAACTACGTTTTACTTTATAAAATTTTTTTTTACTAATAAGCATATTAGTTTGGCAATTAAAATTATATATTTTTACCAATATATTTTTATTTTTTGTTTATAATTTCTTGATTAGAAATTATTAATAATCAATAAGGTGATTAGTGAGTTAAAAAATAATAATTAAAGTTTACCTTTATGTTAGTGATGATAAATTAAAAACTCTGGATACTCTTGATTTTCATTTATTAGAAATATGCATAGACTAAAATAGACATAGGTTATTTTGAATATAGATAAATGAGTTTCAAATTGATTTTACCGGTATTAGCGATCTCAATATATTTTTCTATTTTTCTTTCATTTGATTCTGATAACAATTTATTTGCTGTGGAAACACAACAGCACACCATAAGCGATCAAGAATTTCATGGCTATATTGAACAAATGATAGGACATTTAGATGCATCAGTGGAAAATGTTCAAAATAATAATAATTTACTCGCTGTTGCACATGCATTACATCCTATTGAAGAAATTGTAGATCAAATAAATGAGAGACTTAATCAGACAAATGCCACCTTAACAAAAGAATTTTCTGACAAATTAAATCAATATGTATCAACAGTTAGATCAAATAATCTTACTAACACTACAACAGAGAAAACACAATTAGAGAAATTGCTTAATGATGCCTTAGAGCAATCAATATCATTTGATACCAGGTCTAAATGCGGCTATATACTCAATGTGACTGCAGAATTGATCAATGTTGCCTCTGAGGAATACACAGAGGCGATGAGGGATGGAAAGATCATTAATTTACTAGAATATCAGGATGGTCAACAGTTTTTTAAAAGAGCAATAATTCTTCTGGAAAAATCACAAGCATTATTTTCAGATAATGATAATAAGTATCTTACTAAAGTAAGAGAGATGAAAAAAGATTTAGATCTAAAAAGAGATCCCAGCGAAATAGATATGAATGTAAAAGAGATGCTTAGCGAAATTAAAAATTCCGTTAATTGTTAGTTCTCTTAATTTGTCAATGAAGATTATTCATAATATTGTACAATTACTTCATATTTAGAGAAGGCAATTTGAATACTAAGATTTGGAGACATATTAATATATTTTGAAAGATTAATGATGGATAATTTATTATAGATTCTAAGTAGGATTTTGTATTTTAGTTTGATATTATATTAAAAAATCAGATAGGATCTAATATCATAAATGAATGCATAAAGATATAGCCAATTCTTTTAATTCGATATAAAGATAATTCTAAATTTGTATTATTATTCTTGATAGAAAGAATATAATCCGGTTTGTGTATGAAATAGATTACATTCATTTTCCCTACCTGATAGTAATTCCTTAATTAAGTTTTATTAATAAAATTCTATTAGTTCACTCTTTCCATAACAACTTTTTCAAATTATGAATGCAGATGTGGTTCCATCCATATGCAATTTTATCAGCAAGAGTAGTTAAATTGCTTTATGCCTATCAATTGGTTAATAATGATTTGTTTGTTGTTTTGATATGGTCATGGGTATTTGTACAATTAAAAAATTCGGAATATTGAGTTGGAGTAATTGAATCAATAGTTTGATAATTATAATGGTTAGGATTTCAATATGTTTACATTCTTTATAATTAAATTAAACGAACTGTATACATAACATTGAAAAGTCGATTAATAACATTTTTATTTTTTCTTATCTAATGGGATACTGAAGAAAAATGTTGCACCTATGCCTGATTTATTGTTTTGGGCCCAAATTCTCCCTCCATGAGCATCTATTATATTTTTTGAAATGTACAAACCTAGACCTGTTCCTTTATCAGATTTAGTTGCAAATTTACAAAATAAGCGTGGAAATATTTCAGGATGAATGCCACTTCCAGTATCTTCTACACTAATAATAACATTATCATTTGAGTTTTCCACTTTTATCTTTATAAATCCCTCATCAGTAAATTTTAATGCATTACTTAATAAATTACTAATTACTTGATTGATTCTTTCTTTATCTCCAGAGATTCTTATGTTTACAGGATCATAAACTATTTTTAATTTTTTAGTTCCTATATCCCCTGAAGAAACTTGATTTTGGATGTCTCTAATCGAGTTAGATAAAATGTCATTAAGATTAAAATACGTTTGTTCCAGTTTTAATGAATTGCTTTCTATCTTTGTAACATCAAGAATATCGGATGCTAACCTATCTAACCTTTTTGCATTACGTATTATCAATTGAATCTGTTCTTCCTCTACTTTGACAGTTTTAGTTTTAGGATCAATATCTTCTTCAATTATTTCTACTTCTCCTAGTATAGGCATTATTGGAGTTCTTAATTCATGAGCAGCTATATTGATAAATTCTTTTTGCATTTTATCATGTACTTTTAATTGTTCATTTGCCTCTTCAAGAAGTTCGTTTGACTTCATGAGAGATATGTTGGTATTTTTCAGTTCGCCTGTACGTGTATTGACTTCCCCTTCTAATCTCTTATTCCATGACAAAATTAGATAGATTATTCCAAAAGTAACTGAACCCGTTATAACTACAATTAGAGTGCTAAAATTATTTTGTTGTGCTATTAGGGAGCCAACATTACTTGCCAATTGATGAGGAAAACTTACATATAACGTCCATAAATTTTTTTCATTTATTATAATTGGTTCGTATGAAAGTGTTATAGTTGATCCATTATAAGTCAAATCTTCTGCTAATGATTTTCCTTCTAAACCTTTTTTTATTATTTTATTATAACTTCCTCTCAGATCATGAGGTATCAACGATTGAAATTCATCTGACATATAATTATTACCTATTAGTGACTGATTTCTAGCATATATTATCACTCCGTTTGTATCCATTAGTCCTACGTTGCCAATAATAGAAGATGTCATTTCATTTTGAAGAAATACACCTAAAGATTTTACACCTATTGCTGCTACCAGTACCCCATCAAATATTTGTTTGGCATTATAAGTATTATTTTGGTATTTTACTATTTGTTGTTTAACTAATGGGTAAGAAATGTATAAAAAAGATGAAGGGCTTCCTTTAGATGTAATAGAAGTACTATAATAAGGAGCCAATGTCTTTTTTGGATTGAGGAAAAAAGGCTGATTTTGAATGTCTAAAATTGCATTAGCTCTATCAGTCTGATATATTTTACTAGACGTCACAATTCTGCCGTTAACATCTATCCAGTAATATGCATCTGTTATATCAAGAGTAGATGATTGTGCAGAATATAGAAGGTTTTGTACTTCGTCAATATCATTTTCAAAAAGAAAAGGAGAAGATGTTAAAACCTTCAAGTTAGAATTTATGGAGTCAAGACTATGTACAAGTATTCTGGATAAATCGTATGCTTGAATTCTTGCATTAGACTTGATATCTTCTTCTGCAATTTTCTTTATCTCATCAGCGGTAAAAGACGCAGATTGATAAGATATAATAGAGAGAGAACCTATTCCAATTATAATAATAATTAATAATAATGAAACATTATTTTTGAAAACTGATAAACCTATCAACTATTAACAATATCATCTTTAACTTAGGTTAATAAATTACATATGAATAATTCTTATAGTAAAATTCTATATAATACTACTTGATTTATTGAGGGATTATACAATATCTATTTATTTGAAAATATTGTTCATCGATTTGTATAATAATACGAAACAACAAACCATTAAAGAACTATGAATTAAACTGTAGGGCGAATTTTTTTATAATTTCTTTTTGTTAAATTACCACAAATTGTGCATTCTCTGATACTGGGGGAATATTGTTTTCTACATGTTTTACAAAAATTCTTCCATTTTCGTAGTTCTATTATACCATCATTGCCTAAAGAAATGGTCTTAATTTTAAGGAAATTAGATACGTTTAGGACTGAATAATCATTAGATACTAAAATCCTATTCATTTCATAAGCTAAAGATAGAATAGAAATATCAGCCTGAGAAAGTTTTTTAATATCACCTAATAGATTTGCAGTATTAATTATTTTATCAATTGATTCTTTTGGTGGATCTTGTATAACCAAGACTCCTGATGAAATCAAAATCTCTAGAGTTAAAGAGGATTTTAATATATGTTTGATCTCTTGTAGAATAGACGTCGTTGTATAGAATTTAGAGTTGAGGGAACGATAGAAACCTGCATAGAAAGCACTGGAATCTAAAATGAATATATTAGAATCCAAGTTTTTCAAGTTGTCTAAAACCTCTCTTTCTTAACCTGATAAAACGAGCATTGATAGGGAATCGAGTTATTTTTATAGGATCGTTTTCTTCGATTAAAAATTTATCTTGGCCATCAATTATTAAATTAATTTGATGATTACTATAAATTTCAATCTCTTCAGGAGGTATTATTATTGACGGTAATTTATTAAGAGAAGCTATTGGATTAATTATTAAGCAATTTAATTCTTCATGTAATACAGGCCCTCCTAAAGAAATTGAATGACCAGTTGATCCCGTTGAAGTAGAAACTAATATTCCATCCATGCGCTGACTAATCGTACCATCTCTAAATTTAATTGTTAAAGTTGGTGTATTTGTCAGGTTTGTTCTAAAAATTAATATATCATTTAACGCAGGAAGAAAGAATTTATCGGATGAAGAAGCCTGAATTCTAATTCTTTCATCATAGTAATAATTGCCATTTAAAATTGCATCGATAGAATAGTCAATTTGATCCAATTTAACTTCAGAAAGTATACCCCTAGTACCTCCAACATTAATGCTAAAAACAGGAATATCGCTAGGATGAAATCTAAACGCTCTCAAGGTCGTACCATCGCCTCCTAGTGCGATAATAAGATCAATTTCATTTACTAGGGAGGTAAAAGTAGAACAGCTATTTTTGGAGTTTGATGTTTCAAATGGAGGGATAGATGACACCTTAATATTTTTTCGTGAAAGTATTTTAGCAATATATTCAGATGCTTCATATGCAGTTTTATTCCGATTCTTTGTAATGATAGCAACTCCTCCAATTTTTTTAATCATAAATCACTCCATATACCATACCATAGTCTTAAATGCATTTTTATTACACAGTTATTTCAAAATTAATCTCTAACAAAAAATATGGAAAATGATGTACACTGCTACTATAATAGATTAAAGGAACCAAAAAAAAATATTTAAATTGTCTTTGAA
>JANWKP010000085.1 GCA_025451315.1 Nitrososphaerales archaeon
ATTTGTCTGGAACCCTTATTATGGTAGGATACTTCCTTTTATCTTTCTCCTTCTGAATACAGGTCACAAATTAACAAAAGGCAAAACGAGCTATATTTCTATCGAATTTTTGGGATAGGCTCTAAGTTAACGGACCCTTCGAGAGGTAATGAATACTTAATACATGTTATATTACTCGAATTTGGCTTTCTAAAAGAATCAGAGATTGTAAGCATAAGTCAGATGAATGCAATTTTGCGAATTAATGAGAAGAATCAATGTATTATCACAATATCTCCATATTATCAATTTGTATTAGCTTTATAATGCTGGATACCTTCCTCAGATTGCTCAGTTGATGAGAGGAAAACTTCATTAACTAATATGATGTTTAATGCTTGTTATGAAATCTGTTGTGACATTTTCAAATAATTCGACTACGAACGAGATGGTTTCATTCATGAATGTTACTAATATCGCAGAAATAGCAGGTATCAAAGAACTGTGGGCAGAAACCTTGGGCGATCCTGGTGTGTGCATTGCGATTTTGGATGGACCGGTCGATCGGTCAAATCCTAGCCTTGCCTCAGCTAATCTGACTAACGTGGATACCTTGGTGTCGAGTAATACAGTTCAGGGATCTGCCACTAAACATGGCACTCATGTTGCTAGTGTTCTTCTCGGTCAACACGACGGGCCTGTATTGGGCCTTGCACCTCGCTGTCGTGGTCTAATAGTTCCGATCTTCAAAGAAGGGCCTGATAACTCTTCTGCTCCATGTTCACAACTCGACCTCGCCCGGGCTATCTCACAGGCAGTTCAAGAAGGAGCTCATATAATCAACATTAGTGGTGGTGAATTTTCCTCTTCTGGAACAGCTAGCCCAATTCTCTCAGATGTTGTAAGGGACTGTATTGAGGAAGGTAAGCTCATTGTTGCGGCTACGGGCAACGAGGGGTGTGATTGTGTTCATGTTCCCGGTGGACTACCAGCAGTGCTTGCGGTGGGAGCAATGGATTCGCAAGGTGAGCCTTTGGAATTTAGTAACTGGGGTAAAAGTTATCAAGCCCATGGTATTCTTGCTCCCGGTGAAAATATCTTGGGCGCAACCCCTGATGGTATAGTAGCAAGTAGTGGTACCAGTTATGCTTCTATAATTATCTCCGGCATTGCCGCTCTTCTACTAAGTCTACAGCTCAAAAAAGGAGTAATGCCTGATCCAGACTTTGTTCGAGCGGCACTTATCAGCAGTGCGATAGGGTGCGATAATTTGCCCAAAACAGACTGTCGCCGTCTATTAGCGGGTCGTCTTAATGTCAAAGGAGCTATGTCTAAAATCATCCAAGGAGGAACACCCATGACTGTTTCGACTAAAAAACAGGAATTTACTGAAACGCTCAAGACAGTCGATGTCAATTCTGACTTTGCTACTGAATATACACTAGGAGCACAGGTTCAGTCAGAGGCCGTCGGAAAAGAAAATCCTAAATCCTCAGAAGATACACAGTCGTGTCCGGTGGAAAGTGAAATGGCAGACAAGTCCCCCGAGAATCCAGTAATAAGAGGCGACGTGTTTCCCAGTCACGTAAGAACATCTTCATGTCCTTGCAAAAGTGAATCCTGTGCCTGTAAAGGTAGTAATCCCACTCAATTTGTCTATGCGCTAGGACACCTTGGTTACGATTTCAGCACGGAAGCGCGCCGCGATTCAATCATGCAACATATGCATCAACCGGCCAACCCACACGATCATATGCAGATGTTAGCTTATCTGGATGAGAATCCATTTGAAGCCGCCGAAATCACCTGGACCCTAAACCTAGACCAGACTGCTATATATGCAATCGAGGCACATGGTCCGTTTGCACCTCAGATCTTTGAGCGTCTTAGGCAATTCTTGAAACAACAAATTGAAGAAGGGGCTGAACGAATTAGTGTTCCAGGCCGAATTGTTGGGAACAAGCGTCTCATTTCCGGACAAGTGGTCCCTGTAATCTATCCTGTGTTGCGTGGTATGTACAGTTGGACAACCAAGGCTCTTATCAATAGCTCCTCAGGAAGCGAAACTATGAGTGGATCTAACACAAAGTCTAATAGACTCAATAACTTTCTACTTCGGATCTATCATGACTTTCGTAATCTGGGTTTGACGCCCCGAGATCGGGCACTCAACTACTCAGCCACAAACGCGATGCTAGTCTCGCAAGTTTTTGAACAAGCGCTTTCGGAAAGACTGGAACTGGATGCAATCGAGTCGGAACGTAGTCCTATCTGTCGTCCAGAATCTGACTGCTGGGATGTGAAACTCACGTTCTTCGACCCCGAGAAGTTGTTTGAGCGAGCTAGGAGAGTCTATAGATTCACCGTCGACGTTAGCGACTCTGTCCCATTGATGGTCGGCGAAGTGCGATCGTGGAGCGTACGATAAGAAATATCACTGCCCCAATAAAGTAACATTCTGAGCTTAGTCGAATTGATTTCAGCTCTGTCCTTGGTTTCAGATTAAAATCACAAGGACAAAGTGGTTTCCGAAGTAATATTCATTTTAGAATCGGGGTTCGAATTGCTTTCAAGATACTATTTCTAAATATACCTCCTATGTTCCCATCTTTGAAAAGCAGCCATATTTAGACATGCCTCACTCTGATTATGATGAAAATTTTTGAGATAAATCCTCTTGGGCCAATTCATTTATGTGGAAGTTCTCACATAACATTAAATTGTCCATAATTTAGGAAATAGCAAAACATCTATCAAATAGATCATGAGGAATAATCATCTAGGCCGAATAGATGGTCGTTGATTATAAATTGGTAGACAAAGTAGCAACATTTTCATCAATGGTAGCAGCGAATCCATTGTGGATTGGTATTCAACAATTCAGATGAATGGATCAAGTACCCGTTAGCGATTGTAAGAGATGATGGAATTAATTCGGTCATACCGGGTTTTATACCACCTATGATTGTTTTCACTTCAGAGATGAGGGCGTCACACGGCAATATTCTTAAGTAGGACGGCTTACCTAAGGTAGACATATAATGAAAATTCCAAATCAGTCAATGGGTGTTATGCGTGTGACTAATTCTTGTTCCTTTGTCACGAATCATCTAGGGATCTCTCCTCAACAATTTGCGGCCCGTGGGCTAAATGCTACTTGCGGTGGAGTCACAGGGCAATGCTGTTGGCAAACCAAAGATGGAACTTGTGTCTGCTCAGACGGTATATGTTTCCCTCCTATAGTAATGAATCCTTAGACCATGGGGTTAGTTAGTTTATTCTTCCCGGACAGTAAGATGTAAGCTTAGGAGTTTAGTGGGCATTTTCGCCCCTGTGGGTATGGACTAACAGGATCCTTACCATTCTTACAGTCTTGACGTTGCCTCTTACAATGATATGAATAATTTATGACATGGCTGCAGACCCTACAAACCAAATATACAATATACAAATGGACTTGGTTTGGTCCCTGCACTCCCTTGATAATAATTGTTATAGTATTAGTCGTTCTGCCCTTATTGCTGATTTATTATTTCCGTAAAGCTAAGTGGCTTACATTTGACATGAGATATAGAGGATGACTTCAATAGATTATGATATGAAAGGAACTTTAGGGTCATGTTAGATCAATAGAACATCCTTATAGTAAGAATGATTCAAGGTGAGATTCGTAATATATCTATTACAAACCCTTGGACTTGATCTATTTATTTGAGTGATTCAATAGATTTTAACCTCTCTAGAGTTATTGTATTGGAGACATTTTTGATAAATTCAAAAGTTTTGTTATAAGGCTTTGATCCAAATATCTACTTTCTATGGTATGATTAAGTTCTTGTTTATTCGTAGTTTCTCCTCTAGGAATATTCTTAGATTGGTAGAATTCTAAATGAACAAGAAATTCCTTACTATTAATTATTGTATTATCAAAATCTGGTTATGTAACAACGGTGGCTTCAGAAAATTTATTGTTCATTACCATGGAATTTTTTAAATTAGTCTCAGTCAAGTCAATCAGTGCCAAATTAGCCCCCATTAGATTAGACTGAATCAAATCAGCCCCATAAATATGATAAATCAACATTAAAAATCATGATCTATTAATTAGGCTGTAGTATTAAATTCCGACTCATTAACTAATGTTTAATCCCATTTCCAGAATCTTACATATATAAATAAGTTATGATTTGACATATGATCAATCAATATTAACTGAGGATATGTTTTAAGGAATGATTACTGAACAGTTACTATCCAAATGACACAGTTCAACTAGACAAATCACCAATCGAAGGCACGAATCCTAACTGGAAGCATTTTTTAGCTGATTTTGAAATGGATGGGTTGTCCAAATCAATTCTTCATCCCGAGTATTTGGATTAATATAAATACTTAGGATTCTGCGATCCAGGTCAACTTGGGAGTCCTCTGCTAATAAATTTCGTAGCTTTTGGGCCCTTTCAGCATATTCTTTTCGCATATTTATTGGAAGACCACCAGATTCTGGCCAGCCCTGTCTAATCTGCTCATATTCTTCAAAAAACTTGTTATGCTGTGTTATCAAATCATCGATTTTAATTAGGGTGGAGTGTATTTTATGAGTTGGTTCTGTTCCGTATAAGAAGTCTTGGTTATGTATCATTAAGTCAATACTTCTAACAGCTCTAATATAGTCTCTCTTCATTTGATCGATCTTTGCATCTTTTTTCTCTTTTTGGTCTATCTTATTCTGTTTTTTAATAGATCGATTACTTAAAAAATAACCCCCAAAAAGACCTAATAATCCAATAGAAACTGGAACTGCAATGTCAATAATCATATTTAAGTTTACTGACCCAGATTCACTTGTTTGTGCAACTGCAAAATCATTATGAAACAGAGTGGATAATAGAATCACGTTCCCAAAGAAAAATATTAACAAGTAGTATTTAGTGATTGATTCCATTGACAGAATATTGTATGTAATTATCATATTTATCATTTTTTGCACAAAAGCGCACTTACTATTAAACAGTATCAAAGTTTCGAAAGTATGTATACTTTTGGTTAGATTCTTATTTAAGTTTCAAGTCAAAAAACTCCTCCTTCGTGAGAGGTGAGCCTGGACAGTGAGCATGGAACAACTTGCTTGAAATCACTATTTTCTTGCCATATCCTCCAATCTATAAGAAACACTAGTTTATCTCCCAATGACAACATATTGAACTTGATCACTCGTTACCAGTTAAATAAACTAAGTTATTTGCGATATTCACTTTACTTTTTTAAATTAGATTGCAACATTCCTTTAATTAACACTTTACTAACGTAATAACGCTTTATCGATCCTTTTACCCTATGTCATTTGCGTGTGTAATTACCTATCAAAAATTAGTCAAAGTCAGATAAAGGACTTGATCTTAATGCGGTATAAAGATCTTTTATATAAAATCGAATATTCGGACAATGTAAATAACTATAACGAAGGAAAAAGAGACGAATTATGGAAAAGGTTTGATTTATCTTTTAATATTTCTAATTGATTACATCTAATCCCAATCAGAGAATATCCTTACGGCCCCGGTAAACATATCCTGTTATACTAGTAGTCATATTATTTTACGAAGAAATTTGATGAATATGATATCTATATACTATAATTTTATCCAGCAATTAACAAATTAATATAGATGATCGAGAATTTGACATAGTGCATAAATTTCTAAGTTCTCTAATTGTTATCTTGGGATATAGTAGTTTGTTACTAATGATACATGAATTTAGTTTTTCTTAGGTTATTGGTCAGAACGCTACCCAAGAACCTGAATTTATAACTGAAAATCAAGTTTTGAATAAGACTCTCACAGATCCAATATTAGCGGAAAAATTTCAACTATATGAAAATTCAGATTATCACTTTAAGATAAAATATCTTTCTTATCTAGTTGCGTCGGATTCAGATCTGTCCCCATATGAAGTAGTAAAATTTGCTCCTCTTAATCAAAATACTTTTCAATTTCCTGATTTGACTATTAACATATCCTTAATATCAGGATTTACCCCAAATGACCCCATTTTAGATTATTTAGAAGATTTTGAAGCAGGAAATTCTGAATTAGTACTAAAAGGCGAAATGAGACCGGTTAGTTCTAACGATACAGAAATTTCCGGAAGTAAAGCATTAAATCAAATTTATTATTCTTATGGAAGCGATAAAACAATAAAAGAACACCAAATTAACTTTATAAAGAAGGGAGAAATGTTTCATTTTCTTTTTGGAAGTCAACCTGGATTTTTTAACAAATACTTCCAAGACTTTCGGAAAATGATTGAATCCTTTGAGATCACTAGGGCTATTAATGGTACAGATAATGTATTGTCCAATGATATACCCTCTAATCAATTCGTTTTAAACAAGTATGCTAGATATTTTCCCACCTTCACCCAAGGTTCTGCGAATCTAACTAGGGCTTACCAGGATGAAATAGGGATCTGGCTATTGGAGACAGTATCGAATGAAATGATGGCTGAATTGATTGACAAACACTTGGTAAATTTTACTAAACAGACGAATGAATTTAACCAAACGGAATCGCCAAGTGCCTTTGAATCTGCCAAAATCAGTTTGGTAAACTCTTTTAATAACGAGATCAAAAGTTACCAATACTTTAAGAATTGTTTACTGACTGGTAATGAAACTCTAAACGAAATTTCCACTAACTTTTTATCTATATCTATAGAAGATGAAGCCATGTCCTTTAAGTCATTCAAGGAAGTGACAAACAAAACATCTTGATGAAAAAAGATGAATGATAAAGAGTAGAAGGGACAAAACCAAGTACAAATGAAGAACAACCATGCCATTCTACAAGTCAAAAAAAAAACAGAACATCCTAAGCATCGAAATTGGTTTCAGGCCCGATAGAAATATTCTCGAATTGATATCGTGTCATTTTAATAGAATATTATTATTCATCCGTTTTATCTTATTATATTCAGACGGTTTCCGCACCACAACTGAAATAGTACAATTAGTGCGTTTAACATTAAATAGAAAGAAAATGATAAATCCTAAATAAGTCGGTAGTACAAGGTCCTAAATCGAATCCATTATTTTATTTCTGTTTCTTAATGTAATTAACTGTAGTAAAATAAATCTTGACTAATGAAAACATAATATGAATTCAAATTTGGACCACATAGAAAATTACTAATTAACATATACATGTGGTTTAATGTAGTTTTCATATTCTGTCTAAATTTTATCAGATAATCGTTACCAGTTTATAGTCAATACAATTTGTAAAGCCGAGGAATATGTCCTGAGTTAATCCCTGTTTTAATAGATACTTACCAGTTTACAGCGAATTGGATAGATATTTTTTGGTTCTATCTAATACCATCTTTTCATTTTCTAATAGAGGTGCATTATTTATCATCACTTTGAATTGAAGCGCGTTAACAACCGCTTTTCCACCGTCGGTATTGCTGAAATAAACAAAGGTGTTATCTGTCATATCCTTGACTTTTTTTATTTTTTCTGCCAATGTATCCAATTCTTTCTGAGAATATAAATAGTTGGACATATGGTCATAAGTATTCCTTCCACAAAGCCGGAATACAGCCAATGACTTGCAAGTCATATAATCTTCGTTTGTCAAGAAATTTTGGTTAGCCTGAGTGGGTGCATCACTTGATACATATGACACATCGTAATGCTGTAATATATTTAATACTCCTTTAGTATCCCATGAGCTATCATTAAATTCTATTGCATAATTATAAGATTTGGTAACTGAGTTACTTTTTATTACATATAAGAACTCTTCTAACTTTCTAAATTCTTTAATAGTACAACTTGGGGGTAATCGAATGATTATAGCACCCAATTTATTGGCATTCTTTAGAGGTGTTATTTTATCAATAAAAAGTGTTAGATCATTTATCATATTCTTGTTGTAAATGTTTAATCTCTTTTCATCAGTTATGATACTAGGAACTTTGACAGACATTTTAAAATTTTCAGGGGATATCTGGGTTAACCAGGTAAACAGATCCTTATTCATCTTTTTATAATGTTTCTTGTAGAAAGTTTGGATCATCTCTACGGTATCAAAGAATTGTGAGTAATATGCGAAAGTTTTAGTCTTTTTATTAGGATAAAAGGAGTTTAACCATCCACCATTTTGAGATGTATCAAGATAATTCCATCCCGAACATCCTATAAACAATTTAGAACTCATTTTACTATAATCTATCGTAGTTTAATGATAAATAAAAAAATCGATTAGCTATATACATTGGTAATGATCTTCTACCCTTCAATACCTCTATCTATTCTGATGTGTGAGATCATAGAATATGAGATGGTATGTTAACAGATGTTAATCTTTCTTTATACAAAAATAATCAAAATCCCCAAATGCGGAACAAAATATAAGGGATTAAGATGAAAGAAAGGAAGAACTGAGATTAATTTTAGGACTGTATTTGGGAAGAAGAAAAAGTTATGAAGAATCCATCGTAATTTTAGAAAGATACCTCGATAAATGTGATTGTTTAAGACCTTTGAATATGGGCTTTAATTCAGAGCAAAGAATAAAAGTTTCATTAAAAAAATACAAAAGGATTTCTACGTTTAGATAATTTATAACTGAAATATCCATTACTGCATAGTGTTATCACCACGTCGATAAGGACCTAAAATGAATCTATTAACGAAAGAGTGGATGTCATCAGAACTGTTGTGTTAGAATCACAATCGAATATAAAGTCGAGAAGAGGCTATAATTTTTAAGACCCATCCTAATTTTGCTATTTATGGATTATAAAAAAAATACGACCATTCTGGCATTAGGAATTATCTTGATATTCTCCGCCACAACATATTCTTCATTTCAGTCTGTCGTTGGACAAACACAAACAGATAGTATCAATTCAGGAAAAACAAATC
>JANWKP010000086.1 GCA_025451315.1 Nitrososphaerales archaeon
ACAAATACTTGGCATTAAGATGTGCATGTGATAAGAATTTTCCAGGGCTTTGGCACTCTATGGACTTTATGTTATCAATTCATAGGATCTTATCAATAAAGGGATGCACATTACCGTTTGCAGGAATAATTTTAGGCCCGCCGAGTTCGTCAAAGACTCTAGCAATTGAACTATTAAGGAACAGTAAGAATGTTTACTATACAGATAGCTTCAGCTCAAAGGCTTTTGTGTCTCATAATACCGCGGTTCCTAAAGATCAACTTGAAGATATAGACTTACTTCCAAGGATTAAAGGCAAGTGCCTCCTTGCGCCGGAGTTGTCTCCTATATTTTCTAAAAAGGATGAAGATCTAATAGAGATACTAGGAATATTGACTCGTATATTGGATGGTCATGGATATCAAAGTGACAGCGGAGCACATGGACGCAGAGGATATTCTGGCGAACACATGTTTACCATGATAGGCGCCGCGGTTGATATACCATATAAAGTTCATAGACAACTCGCAACATTAGGTCCAAAACTATACTTCTATAGAATGCCAAAATCCAACAAGACGGATAGCGATTATATTCAAAATTTGCAAAATAATGATTTTAGTCTCAAAGTATCTGAAGTTCAAGACAAGTTAAATGATTGCTTGAACTGGTTTGAGCAATGTTATCCCATCTCTAAAGTAGATATCCTAGAAAACAATGGGTTGATCAAAGTGCAATTCGGTGGCACAAATGACGATGATTTTATAGTTGATAAAATTGTCAAATTTGGAAAATTATTGGCTCGGCTCAGAGGGACAGTATCAACATGGAATACTGACAAAACTCAGGGATCAAACTACGCCTATAGCACTCCAACAATAGAAGAGCCAGAGCGAGCAATGACTCAGCTTCTCAATTTGGCTAAAGGTCACGCATTATCTCAAGGAAGAAATTATCTTACTCAAGAGGATTTAACTTTGCTGGTGAAAGTCGTATTGTCCACCGCTTCCTTGGAAAGGGTAATAATATTTGATTTACTTCTTGCTAGTAAAGGGGCTTTAACTGCTTCTCAAGTTAGTCTCAGCCTTAGAGTATCAAAGCCTACAGCGTTAAGAACTATGGCAGAATTGGTCGCTTTGGGAGTTGTCTCCGGCGACCTTCTTGTAGAATCAGATGGTGAAGAAAATGAGAATCACAGTAATTACGGAAAACCCACCAATGCTCAAAAGACGATAAGGATTGCAAAAGAATTTGAATGGTTTTTGTCAGATGAATTCCATGCAATAAGAAACGGGTATTGTCCAGAAGGAGAAAGCAAATACGACCACAAAAGTAAAGTTCACGATCACATTACCCAAGAAGGTGGGGAGAACAAGAGTGTTAAGAAAATTTCCCCCCTTGAAGACGAAGAACAATTACCAAACGAGATAGATAAAGACTATAATGCAAGTAGCCATGAAGAAGCATCAATCATAGTTGGAGGTTTAACTTAATAGTGAACTATAAGAACTTAGATGAATTATTGTGGGATGATGGGCCTATTTCAGATAAAACTTCTATCAATATATTCCTGTGTCAGTATTGTGACTATTGCACAGTCAAAACCGGCGAAATTGAAGATCATTATTACGATAAACACGTAGACGATATTAAAGAATACTCTGAATGGGATCTATGGAAAGCAGTTTTTGACCGAGTTGATAAAGGAAGAAGAACATTCTCTATGCCCAAGGATGTATTGATTAGCATTGCAAAAGAAATGAATTTGATAAGTGATGCGCCAGTTTTCAATCAGAAATAATTGACTACATGATGAAGAATTCAATTCTTCCTTCAACTAGTATTGAAATAGATGAAATGTTAATAAAGGAAAACTTGATCTTTATTCTTTCTCATTTGCAGCATCAACACGAATTATTTCCAAGGGCAATAATAAGGAGCTGTAACCGTTCTTGGGAGATTATTCCATATGAAGTAGATGAACAGCGGAGTATATCGGAGATAGTAAACCTGTATAAACAATCTCGCTTTATTGACTGTAGGACCAATGCATTTCCATATGATACAGAACATACCATAGACTTTGATGTTAAGAATAAGACGGCCGCTTCATTCATAATGATTGACTTGGATTTAAATCAGTTCCGCGATGAGGTTAGTCTGAATAAACATTTACAAAAAATTCTCAAGAAATTAGATGCGAAGTTTAAAGGTCTGGCCCACCCAACAGTCTTGCATACTGGTAATGGATATCATATTTATCAACCCATTGACGGTATTGTATTGGAGGAAGAACAAATATTCTACGACTTTTTACCTTACCTCAATGGTAGTGATCTGACTACCGAGTTTATGAGATTTGCTGAAAAGTATTTCGCATGCGGGAAAGCTGATACTAATCATCATCCATCTAGAAATAACTGTATGTTGCGAATTCCAGGAACTATAAACTCAAAGAACGGAAAGGAAGTAAAGACGATTCAGAGATGGGATGGAACTCTTCCTTCAATTAAATACATGTTAAGCGACTTTTTGGACTATTTAATTGATGTAAGGAATAAAGAGATACGAGAAAGGAAAAGGTCCGACAAGGGAAAGGTGTTTACCTCCAATGTTTCTAATATAGATTGGATAGAGCGGTTAATTCAAACGCCTATAGAAGATTGCAGAAAGAATTGCTTGTGGTGGATACTAATTCCTTATCTAATAAACGTAAAGGGGCTTGATCAAAAGCAGGCTGTAGTTATTCTAATTGATTGGTTGCAGAAAAGTGACCAGCTAAAGAGACTCAACTTTCGACCTACATCTATTGTGCGATCCGATTTAAGGGGAGTAGGATCATATTGGCCACCTAAAATAGAAACTCTCAAGAGGGAACAACCAGAAATATATGGGGAACTAAAGAAGAGAAATATCATCTACTAAATTAAAAAGCGTGAGTGTGGGGGTGAAATTTCTTAACGTCAGGATGATATGCACTTCTACTTATATCAACCCGCTAGTGGATTATCTTCGTTTGAGTCATTCGGAAACCTTCAAGTGGCCGAGCCAGATTTATCACCATTATAGATATCGTCCGGAGAATTTTAAATAGGAACAAAGTTCGGTTAAGAAATTGTAATTACTATTATATGAAACAAAAAATCAGTGTGGTTAACTGCGGAAGTTTAATGAGATTGTAACTAATATAATATCAATTTATATTCAGTAATCTCTGATAACATAGCATCGTTATAATAAGATGGAGAAAGGCGATCAGTCTGACAAAGGCAGTGATATAGAACGAAAATTTGATATCTTCTCGGTCTTAAAAAAATTAGAACCTGTGGGAATACTCATCACTATTTCTCTTGCATTAGCTGCGATAACCAACGATCCAGGAAGAGAAATCAAGTCTCACGAATTTTCTATCATTTCTGGTGTAATGTTCATCTTATGTCTAATCGTTGGGATTGCTGATAATTATTTCAAATACATAAAGACTATTTCATCTTCCAGTTTATTATTACTTATATCGGGAATCGTTCATTTTACATTTTATTTTCTGCTCTCTGTCGGAATCATATTCCTCCTATTATATGCCCTTGAATTCATCAAAATAGATCCTATAGCATCTAGAATCCTTCAAAACTTGTTTTTGATATTCATAGCTGTTGGTTCCATACAAGTTCTCTCATCGTTCATTAAAGAGAAGAATAAGAGAAGCTCAATAAAATGGAAGTTCCTAGAGATCACCATCGCAATTTTCATTATCTATTGGGCCTTTAGCTCTATCGTTAAAATATATGAATTAATAGAACCCACAGTCCAATTGTTATCTCATTTGGATTATTTCTTTATTTATATTGCTTTATTTATGGGAATAATTGTTTGGCCAAGCCAAATGTTTGTAATGCTAGGCGACATAGTCAATTGGAAGCATATTCCAGAAAAAGACAAGAACATAGCAATCATCCTTTTGTTGTCTTTAATCGTCTTATATTGTTCAACCATCATTGCTTTGTCCTTATACTCTTATTATGGTGAAAATTATTTTCAAATAGTTAAAACGAATCAATTTGATTTATTTAAGTAAAATTCACGATTAGGCAAAATATTTAATTTGGGAAATATATGTTACTATTATATAGTAACTATTAAATGGACGAATGTCTGCAACGGCCGAAACAAATACAAAGTCAATAACTACTAAGATACTTCATTTCAAGACTATGGAATTATTTCTATTATTAGGGATGAATTCAGTGACCTTTGAGCCTACAATTTATCTTTTCGATAAGAAGTAGAGTATTACGTAAAGACAAGTAATAACAGGAAGAGCATAAAACTACGAAACAGATTAGTTTAGTTTCGTCACTAATGGTGGCTAACTAATCAGAAATCAAACTCAAAAGATCTAAAGCTTGTAGCGGCCGAAACAAATCAACAACAAATGTCTTGACCTAATAATGTGGGATAAGAATCGTTCTCTTAATGCATTGTATCAATTAGTAACTATATTCTAAAATAATCTTTCTTTATGTAAAAGGATCTCCTAACCTATCGGGGATCTTAAGGCATCCTTATCTGTTTATATCTACGAATAAGGTAATGGACAGTTTATCGTTTATACTAACAAATCAAAATAAGACTATTGCAATACGTGCAAGATTGAAAGTCATAAGGATAAGATGACTGTTTTAGATTTTGACACACTCTCTCAAAAATATAACCTATTGCGTTATTCGGAGTTTCTATTCAGCAATTACCTGGTTCAATTTTTCTAAATGCATATTATTGCAAAGCGGACCTCGTAAAAAATCCAAAATCAAATGTGTCATCGTATTCAATGTGGCTGTCTCACCACCACGAAAATTTGGTTGAATGACATACGATCTACAGATTACAACTTAACATACTACTAAATAGATGACAGATTTATACCTCGATTATCATATGTCTTTGTAGCGGCCAAAAAAAAGAAAACTAGATCTTGTGATAGTAAGAAACAAATTCAATAGCACTCTATGTAAAATACACTGAATGAATGTAATAAACTTGAATATGTTCGTCAATGATAAATACAAGAAATATAATAATATACCATTTGACCGTCGGATTCGAGGGACAAGACAGCGGAATCAATTCCTTTAGCGATGAAAGGTTGCTATGGATAAATCAGGTAAAGACGGGAATTATAAATAGAAAAGTAGTTGAAGTCCAACGGGTGACCACACGAAGAGTGATGAAAAACGATTACTCCATAGACCTTGGGGACATTCATGATATTATAGTAACGAATCAGAGGAGGCTGTCAAATTCTCAATATACCGGCTTTAGACCACGGTATTCCTCCATGTCATATGGCTCTTCTAACTCACGATCAAAGACCGTAGGAGATGTTATCTTCTTTCACAATAATGGCGAAACAGCCTTTCGTCAAATTGATGATCCCCAAACCGTTGTGCGTATCACTAAAGCAGCTCGAAAAAAGATCTTGGCCGAAATAAAAGAAAGACAAAAACGCGAAAAGATCGAGAGTGAGAAAGGTGTTCAGTGTAACAACTGTGGGAACAGCAATCCACCTAAATCTGCATTTTGTAATAGATGTGGAACTCAATTAAAAGAAAACTCATCTATTTGGCCTACAGCATCAGACTCAAATGAAACCAATTTACCAACAGATACGGTAATGTATCACACATATGAGAATTTGCCGGAAGGAATAAAGCTTCAGTATCCTTTCAATTGGATAGCATTGGATGAAGGGTTTGAGCCTCCCGCAGTTGCATGGTTCTTGTCTCCATTAGAGGATTCTTCAGACAATTACATGGAACCATTTGTGGTGCAAAAACATCCAATTAAT
>JANWKP010000087.1 GCA_025451315.1 Nitrososphaerales archaeon
CCAGGTTTGCAAGAAGACTATAGACTTATCAACTGATTTTACATCATCGCTACTCATGTTCACAAGTGTTTGTTGAGCCTTTTTCATCTGACTGTTATAACGCGGATAGAACTTTAGTAACTGGGTGCTCAGGCTTGTTTAAGCGATAAATTGGTGCCATATTGCTAGTGTTCTAAGACATAGTCATATAACACCTCTCGAGACAATAAAAACAGACTATTATAACCAAATGAGTACTTAGTAACACGTCACTCCATTTTTCTAGGCTATTTCACTTGGGCCTGTTCTTATCTTTGTTGAATTCTTCCTGTGTTGTTTGTCACTGCAAAGGGGTATTATGACTAATGGTCGCACACGAGCTCCCAACCTAATGCTCTAGATTCACTCATTATACTGAGAAAAAGTTTGTTGGAAAGCAAAGTTGGCATCCTCAACAACGAACAGATTCTGCTTAAATAATATTCCTTTTATTGGAAGAGAAACGAATGTCTGTAATGATAATAATTATTTGTGGACTACCCGGCGTTGGTAAAACAACAGTAGCAAAAGGGCTTGCCCCATTGATAAATGCTGTTGTTCTAGCAACGGACAAAATAAGGAAAGAGCTATTCTCCAAGCCAATGTATGGACAGAGGGAAAGAAGATTGATTTATGATGTTATGATACTAATGGCTAAATATCTTGATAAGGCAGGCATAAATTGTATTCTGGACGCTACATTTACAAGAGAAAGATCAAGACGCGAAATAAAAAAGAAGCTTGGTCTCGCTAGTAAAGACATTCATATAATAGAATGCATTTGTCCTGAAGATATTGTCCTCTCACGGCTGCGACAAAGGAAGCAAGATTATTCGGATGCTGATTTCTCAGTTTATAGAAAGATGAAGAGAATTTATGAACCTGTAAAAGTAGAGCACATGACTGTTGACACGAGTATGCTTTCAAAAACAGATATTCGATCAATAGCGACAAAGATTCTAAAAAGAAGATAAATGAAACAGATTGATATAGCTCTCCATTTAAAGGAAAAAGGAGCATTTCCTCATAGAGTATCAAATGTTAGAGTTCTAGAGACTCATATTTCTTGGGTACTTCTAACTGGTAAATATGTGTATAAGGTGAAAAAGGCAGTTAAATTCGGTCGAATCCTTGATTTTTCTACCCTCAGTTTAAGGAAATACTTTTGCCAAAAGGAAGTCATGTTAAATAGGCCGCTATGTGGCAAAATGTATCAAGGCGTAGTGAAAATTGTAAAAATTGATCATAGATATAAGATAGTAAACCTCAACGCGTGTGGTAAACCGGTGGAATTTGCTGTCAAAATGATAGAGATCCCTCAGATGTTTCGCATGGATAACCTACTCCGTCTTCGCAGAATTAATAACAGTGTACTGGACTTGTTGGTAGATAACCTTGTTGCTTTTCATAGATGTGCCTACACAAGTGATACAATAGCAAAATTTGGGAGACCTCATATTATGAAATCAAAGATTAGGGAAAATTTTGCAACCCTTTCTATGTTTACAAAAACGGACTCGATATTTGAAAAAAGGTTGAATCAGTTTGTGAGAAATAATTATGAGTTATTTGCTAGACGAATAGAGGCATCCCGCATTCGTGATATACATGGTGATTTGTACATGAGAAATATTTTCTTTTTTAATGGTAGATTTTATATGTACGATAGAATAGAATTTAATGATTCTCTGAGGTACGCAGACGTTGCAGAAGATGTTTCGCATCTTGCAATGGATCTTGATTATCATCGACGACAGGACCTACGACGCTATTTCATTAATCGTTATATTAGAAAAAGTAATGATACTACTTTAATTAATATAATTTATTTTATGATGTGTTATAAAGCATGTATTAGAGCGAAGGTATCAATATTTAGAGCTACCAAAGTTGGGAATGAAAATGAAAGACTAGAGTGTATGACTGAGGCACAAAGTCTTTTTAAAGGCGCAAGGAAATATCTTGAATTATTTTAAATGACTTCTAGTTTTTTATTTTTTATTTATTTTTAGGTTTCTTTTATTGCATATTTTTGTTTATCTTGTCAAGCCGTAGGCGATGCAAAGAATCACCTTGTGCATTACACTGCATACATATTTTTCATATAATATACAAATGTATTGATATTTCCGTGGTTGATGCAATAGAATGAGATCCCTATTCAAAAATAGGACCGAAGCTGCATTATTGCTTGCAGAAAAGCTACAATCGTTAAAGGGAGAAGAACAAGAAGACAAGAGTAAGCCGAAAAACTCAAATGAGTAAAGAAGTGCCATCTTTATTCAAGACACTAATGGATGAACAGGCCGCTTTAACCAAAAAAAGGGCCGGTGGAACAAATGATCAAACAATACATAGACTCTGCTAAACTGGAAGAATGACAATGAAGTCGCCTAGTACGTATTCCTCTGCAGGAGTAGATACTTATACAGAAGATAGCGCAATGCCATTTATTTGGAAATTATTTCGCAGTACGCTTAATTACAACAATGATTTGGTCGAAAACATTCCCCTCGAGGACCACTATGCCGCGGTGATCAAGGTTAGTGATGATATATGTGTGGCAATCAAGACCGACGGAGTGGGTACTAAAACTTTCATTGCCCAGCTTATGGACAAGTATGACACCGTTGGAATCGACTGCATCGCAATGAATGTTAATGATATTATATGTGTTGGCGCAAAACCAACTACATTCATCGATTATTTGGCGCTGCACAAGGCGGATCAAAGTTTCATTGAGCAAATTATGACGGGACTTAAACGAGGCGCAGAAATCGCACAAGTGAGTATTGTAGGCGGAGAAACAGCAATTATGCCAGAGATGGTTAATAGTGTAAAAGATGATATGGGATTCGATCTAGCAGGTTCAGCTCTTGGCATAGTCAATCCATCCAAAGTCATAACTGGGGACAAAATAAAAGAAGGAGATGTATTGATTGGGATATCAAGTTCGGGTATCCATAGCAATGGTCTCACATTGGCCAGAAAAGTGCTGAATGTAAAAGAGAATGTTCATAAATTTTACGACGAATTAGGGAGGACTTTAGGAGAAGAACTTTTAGAACCATCTTCCATTTACATTGAAGAAATAATGCAAATGATATACGAACATATAGATTTGAAAGTCGTTGCTCACGTCACTAGTCATGGATTGAACAATCTGCGTAGAATAGGAAAGAATATTGGTTATCATATCAATTATTTACCCAAACCCCAGCCTATTTATCGAATGATTCGGAAAGAGGGGAACGTAAGTGATTCGGAAATGTACAAAGTATTTAATATGGGAATAGGCATGTGCGTAGTTGTTCCACCAGAAGAAACAGACAAGACGATTGGAATCGCAGAGAAGAGCAATAAGCGAGCGTTTGTGCTAGGAAAGGCTGTCAGAGATCAAGAAAGGAAAATAGTACTCGAGCCTAAAAAAATATGGATCTGAAAAGTGTAGCATAGCAATGTCCACCTACTGATAAAATTTTAAATACTTTATCCAACACAATTATCACTGAGGTAATAAATGATTGAGCATTGAACCGGATGATTGGTTTAACAGATTTTGGCCATTTGGAAGAAGAGGTCAGGGAAGTTATTTTGGTGATATGTTCCGAGGATTTGATGAGATGAGACGGGAAATGGAAAGAGGGTTTGAAGAGTCCTTCAAAGATATAGAAACAAAAGCTCCAAAGGATCTGATAAGAGAGTATGAAACACCAGAAGGAGATAAGGTAAGAGAAGTAGGACCCATCGTGTATGGTTATTCAATGACGATAGGACCTGATGGCAAACCAAGAGTAAAATAATTCGGGAATGTTAAATCTCCAATGCGAACTGGTTTCTTAAGGACTCCAATGATATCTTCAGAGAGGGAACCTATGTCAGATATAACTATTACGGACAAGGAAGTAAAAGTTGCTGTAGAGATGCCTGGTGTTCCTAAAGAAAATATCAAAATAAATGCTTACAATGGGACAGTGGAAGTAACCAGTACGGATCCCAAGAGAAAATATCACCAGGCTATTGAAATACCACCGGAAACAGATATTGAAACAGCTAAATCTAATTATAATAATGGAATACTTGAGATAGTGTTCAAAAAGAAAGCTGAAGCTAAACCAAAAGGTAAGGAAATAAAGGTTGAATAAATAAAATCAAAATACCTGCATTAACGAACCCTTCAAAGAAGAAAAGTCTCATAGGCCAGATGTGCATTAGAATTATGGCATTACATAACTGCATTGATATTTGGAACCACATTATGCGGTCTAGCCCATAAGTATAATCCATCTTCAAACGTTTGTAAATGCACTTGTCTTCGGGTTCTCTTTCGATTCTATCAAATAATCCGTTGGCTAATCATATGGAGACAGCTTGATCGGTGGTTTGAAACAATCTTTCGTAATCCTCATCAAAAACAGAAACATAATTTAAATCTCAATACATTAGGCTGATATGAAACCATTTTATAATCTCTTGAAGTTATAAGCATCTGTAAGGTAAGACACGTGTCTATACAGCTGGCCAGGATCAAGGGAATACCCATTAGGTTGCATTTCACACTTGTCATAGCCTTTTTTCTTATTACATGGACCCTGGCTTCAGGGTTTATGCCCACATTTTTCCCATACTTGGAAGCAATACATTATTGGTTAATGGGAATTATTGGCGCGGCTATTCTTTTCATGTCTGTACTTTTGCATGAGCTAGCACACTCTATTCTGTCCTTAAGGTACGGACTGGGAGTAAAACAAATAATTCTTTTTGTATTTGGAGGGGTATCGGATATCAAAGAAGAAACAAAAGATTATCGTAAAGAGTTTAAAATAGCTGTAGCCGGTCCTCTCACAAGCTTTGCTTTGGCAGGCATATTTGCTATCGCTTGGTTGATTTCTCTGCAGATTGCTGCTCAATCAGCAGCTCCGGTACTGACAGACATAGGGGAACAAGTTGGAAAAACTGGAGCTACTATGGCCGTTAATGGTGGTGAAGGGATAGATATCGGATTTATTATATCACGTATCATAACAGGAATCCTATTGTACGGAGCAATAGTGAATGCTATGCTGGGTGCTTTCAACCTACTTCCTGCGTTTCCCCTGGATGGCGGGAGAATTTTACGTGCAGCCCTAGTAAGAACCAAGAGAAATTATGATGAAGCTACAAGGATCGCTACAAAAGTGGGTATCGGCATATCGTATTGCTTGATGGCCTTTGGTTTCATAACTATGTTGACTGGCTCATTCATCGGAGGTTTTTGGCTATTGCTGTTAGGGTGGTTTATCCAGAGTGGAGCACAAACATATAGGCAACAAAGTGAATTGGCTCATACCCTGTCTGGAGTACGCCTCAAGGATATTATGAATACTGCATTTGTGACTGTGAATCCAAATATAACAGTGAACGAATTGTTTACTTATTATTTTAATGTATATAGAAAAAGTGAATTTCCAGTAATAGACAAAGAAAGTCGTTTCTTAGGGTCAATTGGTACGAAAGAAGCTATGAATGTTCCCGAACATGGTATAGATGATGTGAAGGTGGAGGATATAATGGTCAGAGTGGGCGATCTTATTGTTATGTGCCAAAATAGCTACGCTGACGAAGCATTAAAACGGATGTCTAAGGAAAATAAGAGTAGAGTATTCGTATGCAGTAACAATAATGGAAACGGTAAGACTTCGTCAGATATCCAGGTTGAAAAACTGGAGTTGTTGAAATTAATTGGGATAATAAGCAAAACCGATCTGTTCAAGGTTGCGACCGAAATACAAGAGTATGAAAAAAATATCCAGAGATGAGAGAGAATAACTTTTTGCTGCAGCTGGATTGCTTCATAATTTAGGTTTAATAAATATGTCTTGGCAATGACAACCTCGGAGACAGCAGAAAGAAAGAGAATATAACCGAAGACGAGGTACAAATCAAAAGAATACTCGTTCCCCTAGATGGTTCTAATTGTTCTTTTAGAGCTGCGAGTAAAAATGAATTACTCTGCCACAAATGGTAACTTATGCAAGTTTAATTAGTTACCGGCAACTATTACTTGCAATCATACACTTCAATAAATTATACGAATTTCCTCTGATATTGACTTTTTATGTCTTTTACCGGAATACCTGGTTTATTCCGGACGTCTTCCATTAATAGTAGTCTACCGTATGAAGTTTTATTCGGAAAAGCATTTTTAAATCAAGCTACTATTCCAATAAATTATCGGTAAGGGTGTTTGTTATTCTAGCCTACTTTGAATCCCAAGGGACATTTTTAGGAAACTCAATTCCGTATTAAATGACAAGTATAGAATATTTATTGTCGCAAATAACTATATAAGATATAAACAAGGCAGCGACTTCACTAAACTGGACTGTTTGGCGTTCCCAATATGAAGGTCAATTTTGTATTTGGAGATTTGAACCCATGTGGTGGTGGAGAACGGCTGACACTTGTAACTATGCAAGCCATAATGAAAATGGGAATAAATTTTTTCGATCTTACTACCCTTGAAAGACCTGACAACTCCAAACTAGAAAGTGCATTTGGAAAAAGCCTTGCTTCAATTATGAAGAACATTAGGCAAATCATAAATATACTGGAAGAACTCGAAAAACAACCTGTTGTAAATTACGAGGATAGAACTTATGATATTACAATAAATACACATGGTGATAAGGTGCCTTTTTATCACTCATACTTTTCAAAAGATAATGCCATCACATATTGCCATTTTCCCACAGCAAAAAAATACCTTGAAACGGAGAATATGGATTATCTTAAGAAAGATCTGAAAATCGGAGTGGCGTCAAGTATTTCTTACAATCCAAAGAAGGCTGGTGGTGGTGCTTCTATCAAATTTAATAGAAAGGAGGACTGCTTTAGGATATTAAGAGAAGCATACTTTGATCTGATAAGAAATTCTACTGTGATTGCAAATTCTGAATATAGCCGTAATGCAATATTTGATGCATTCGAAATAGACGACATTCATGTTCTGAGCCCACCAGTAGATGTCAGCACTTTTCGTAACGGTGCTTTAAGGTCGATGGACAGAAAAGATCTCATCCTCATAGTATGTAGAATTGATCCTCTTAAGGAAATTGAAAACGCCATCAAGCTTGCAAGAATATTAAAAGACAGTAATATAGGCAAGGGAATGAAAATTGTTGGAAGTATCTCTCATTACAATTTAGATTACTACTCTCATCTCAATAATTTAGTTGAGGATTTCGATTTGGGTGATTACGTTACATTTGAAACCAACGCTAGCCTTGACAGGCTCTTATCAATTATGCGAGAAGCTAAAGTGTACTTCCATCCCATGGTGGGAGAACACTTTGGAATGTCTGTGGCAGAGGCTATGGCTGCTGGGCTGGTTCCAGTAGTTCCTAACGTAGGTGGACCAACAGAGTTTGTTTTTAAAAAATTTCATTTCACTACATTAGAAGAAGCAGTTCCCATCATATCTTCAGCTTTTCATTTACCATTTGAAGAGAGAGTCCAGATAAGTAAGTCCGTAAATAAATTCTCAACATCCAACTATATAGCAGGTTTTCAGAAAATAGTCAAAGAAATGTTATCGAATCGCTAAATACACAATGACAATAAATTGCAAGTTCTATGCGGTGATACGTGACGTATGTGTGTGGTTATAATTTAACGAAGTTGGCTGCTATATTACCGTTACTATTGTCTATCTTCAGTTCAAGGAATCCATAGTTCTTGTTGTCGCAAAAGTTCCATACTGCATACAAATAGGTGGCATTTAATTTGTTAAAATATTGTAATCTCATTTGGACAGGACTGCTTCGTGAATAGTCCGACAGATTAAAGATTGTAACAATGATAACAATGGTTAGGTAACAGATAGAAATGGCTAATAGGCGCGATATTGTATAGTTTTTTTGTACTTGTCCCTGGGTAGAATGCTCCAGTCCAGCCGCCTTTTTCAGCCAAGTCCCCGTATGACCACCCACAACATCCAACTCGAGATTGCACCATCAAATTATCGCACTGTGATGCTTAATGCTTACTGTTGAGACGACTGAGCATGAATTAATCACTCCTACTTAACAGATGACTCTCTAAATTGCCCTTCCATTATTATTTCTGATAATGGCTTTCTATCAGAAGCCTGTTCTCTTTGCTGAACGTCAGTAGGTAAAATTTCTTTTGGGGCTGGTTTGCCTATTGCTACCATCGCCAGAACATCGAACGTAGCTGGAATTGAAAGGTCTCGCCTGGCTTTTTCGTAATCAAATCCCTGCATCCCATGTGTTACCAGTCCTTGAGTTTCGCCTTGTAATGCCAAATTTTCCCAAGCAGC